>CAJQJT010000160.1 GCA_905478725.1 uncultured Pseudomonadales bacterium | reverse complement strand
TAGAGCGCCTAAAACGCTTTAAACACTGGATACAGAGCGTCAACCGCAATCTGTACAGCGGCAACCCCATGTCCGCCATCAACGAAATGCTCGACGACGCCGACTACCTCAACTGGCTCCACCAAAACGCCAGCAGCGACCATGTCGCCCAAAAGCGCTGGGAAAATGTGCAGTTTCTCCTCAGCCAGCTAGCCCAGGTATTAAAAAACGACGACAGCGATACCTCCGAAGAAAATGGTGACAGCAAAATCGAAAACGCCATTGCCAAACTTATTTTGCGCGACCTGCTAGACCACGAAGAAGAAGAATCCGCCGACGACAAAGTGCAACTGCTAACACTGCACGCCGCCAAAGGCCTGGAGTTTTTGCATGTATTTATGATTGGCATGGAAGAGGATATTTTGCCCCACCGAAACAGCGTAGAGGGCGGCCAGATAGAAGAAGAGCGACGCCTCGCCTACGTAGGCATCACCAGAGCCCAGCGCACATTAACCATGACCAGCGCCCGACAGCGGACCCAGTTTGGGGACACCTCGGCGACTACGCCCAGCCGGTTTATTGATGAGTTGCCGGAGGATGATTTGATTCGGATTGGTGGTGGCGATGCCACAGCCAGTGCGGAAGAGAATCAGGTGAAGGGAGCGGAATCGTTAGCGGCATTGAAGGAGTTGTTTGGATAACAGCTTGGTGTCCTTCCAGCCCAAGCCCGTCATTCCAGCGCAGGCTGGAATCTTTGAGACACTCTGGCCCCAGCTTTCGCTAGGATGACGTTCCTGGGCTGGGGTGACGTTCCTACGCCGGGGTGACGGAATGGTGTCATTCTCGCGTAGGCGGGAATCTGATGGAGGCCCCAGCATACGCTGGGGTGACGGTGGTGTGCTGGGGTGACGGAATAGTGTCATTCTCGCGTAGGCGGGAATCTGATGGAGATACCAGCCCCAGCCTACGCTGGGGTGACGTTCCTGCGCTGGGGTGACGGAATAGTGTTTTTCTCGCGGAGGCGGTTCAGTACTCCGCTATTGATACCAGAATATCGGCTATCTTCTGTTTTACGATATCGAGCTCATCCGGTTCAATATTGAGCGTGGCAATAATATATGGCGCCATAACGGCCCAAGCCATTTCAATTCCCATGGCTGCTGCCAATTGGCCTTTTACGTCGGCCTCAGTCTGGGACGGGCTTCTATTGTCACAGTACTTTTGCAGTGCTTGCCTGGGCACTGATATATTTTCTCGCAATTCCAATGTCGCCAATTCCAAATCACCATCAATGGCGCAGCGAATTACGGCCAAAATATAGGTTTGATCTTTTCCCAATGCCAGGGGGGACATACCATCTCGTTGAGTGTGGTCCCAGTGTTCGTGTGCGAGTTTAGAGATAGCGGCCTTGAGCAATCCCCGCTTACTGCCAAAATAATGATGAATTTGACCATGATTGACCCCCGCTTGTTTGGCAATGTCTCTGTTTGAAACTCCTTTGGGGCCTTTTTGAGCCAGCAGTTTGCAGGAGGCTTTGAGGAGCTTTTCCTCAACATTAACGCGCCCGCGCATTGACGGATTGTGCTGTTTTTCAGAAGTAGTCATAGTCAGGTTAAAGGTTTTGTTTTGGAGAATAAAATTATAATACATTGAAGCTGCGTAGGGCAGATTAACTTAAATTTCCTGTTGAACGCCTGTGCGCGTGTCAGGGACCATGGGAAAGTACTCCCATAGCCCTGACAGACGATCACAGCGCTGTGATCACTGAGTTTGGCCTGAACGATCAGGCAGACATGCGGATATTTCTATAAAAACTCACAGGCCTCATCAAACTCGAGACGGGGAAGTCTCTGAAAAATACGACTCGGATCGCCGTAACCCAGGCAGCAAAGGAAATTTGAAACCACTGAGGTATCAGCAAAGAATTCCTCGTCAACCAGCTGATTGTTAAAACCTGACATGGGACCACAGTCTAGTCCTAGCGCACGTGCGGCCATCATCAACTGAGCACCCTGCAAGGTGCCATTGCGAAACGCTGTGGTTTCGCAGAAGGCCGGTTTGTCGACAAACATGGGTTTGAGATCGGCATAGGGAGTAAGTTGATCCAGCCGTTCGTAGAACGCATTGTCATGGGCAATAATCGCGACCACAGGAGCGCCCATTATCTTCTCAACATTGTTGCCGGTTAATGTGGGTCTCAGTCGCTCTTTACTCTCTTGTGAACGCAGAAAAATAAAACGTCCCGGACAAGAGTTGACGCTGGTAGATGTCATTTTGGTCAGGTCATACAGTGTTCTTAACAGATCTTCGCTAACCTCTTTGTCCTGCCAGGCGTACTGAGTTCGCGGTTCTCTGAAAAGCAGATCAAGATGATCGTCACTCAGTGGGCTGTAACGTTTTTTCATTTCGCTGAAGGTTGCTTGCGCCGCCGACACTTCATTGGGCTGCATATTATCACCGCCATGAAGCCTGCGTTGCATACCTGCGGCGGCTGCACGTTCCTGAGCAGAAGCCGGTTGTTTACTCAAATCACTCATATCAAACCTCGCTTATTGCGGTTGCTGTTCCATCATCTTGACTATATCGGTCAAGCTCGGGGTTGCTGCTCTAAAGTCATCAACCTCTTCGCTGGGCATGGTCGCGCCAAAAGAGGCCGGCGCTTCAGGGCCATATTGCGCCATAATCAAATCTCTTGCTGGCGTATCCGCGGCCGGGATGGATGCGTCGAGAAGATCACCATCGGTCCAATGCTCATGGGTAAAGCCACTTGGATCACGCCAGTAGTCATACATTTGACTACCCAACAGATGACGTCCAATTCCCCATTCATGGTAGTACTTATCTACAGTTTTCATATGGTAATGACCCGCCATTAAATCATCGACCGAATCAGTTACCTCATAGCCGGCATGCCCAAATGCTGGTTTTGGTTCGCCTAAAAACTGCACATTGTTGAGCGTATGATGGTCCACTGGCATATCACCCTGATCACAGCGCATAAATGCGCCAATCGAATGGGGGCCATCTGGTGCAAGCAGGTTATCGCTGACTAAAAAGCCCAGTGTCTTGGCATACCAATCCACAGATACAGCGGCGTCGGCAACATTAATAGCAGTATGGCCCAGGCGCTTGACCTTGGAGGTCAGTTCATACACCCAGCGGTCTTCATGCAACTGCCACTCGTCAGAGCCGCGTCCAAAACGCTGCAGCGTATTTTCGCGAGGCTTATCAACGCCGGTATTAAGCATGATTGGCTTTACCGATATGGGTTCAGCTGGCTGCATACCGAAATACACTTCTATCTCAATATTATCGGGATCAACAAGGGTGACTTTGTGGCCACCACCAGGCTCAGTGTTTTCGACAATATCTACACCCCTAGCCGCGGCTAATGCTTCAAGGTCAGAGAAGGCATTGGCGCGATAGGCGGTGCCAATAAAGCGATTGCTGTCCCCTTTGGTGGCCACATAGCAGTAAGGTGCAGTGCCGGTACCGCGATAAAAAATCGCCTCGTCCGTTTCGTGCGCCAGTAACATGCCAAAATGTTTCATGTACTCTTTTTGTGGTTCCAGATCCACAAGCTCAAAACGCACAAAGATAATATCTGCAACTTTACAAATCGATTCACTCATCTGTTGCTCCTCTTAACAGTGTTAGTTCTAGCCGTTAAGGCATAGATTATTATTGGTTTAATCGTTTTACCTCTGACCAAAAATGCTCGATATCCGGATTTTCTTCATCGCCATACAGCGCAGCTTTGCATTCGCTCCACTCTTCTTCCTCATAATCGAGAATCCCCTCTTTATAACTGTTGCGCTGCTGAAGTCGCGGCCAGTACGCTTTAATAAGTGGAAACTGGTCTGATTCAAGAACCTTATGGAAAGCGGTAATCTGTAACCGGTGAAAGGCCTGGGCTAGTAGCACATCAGCGGCCGAATAGTCGCCGGCAATAAATGGCTGGCCATGGGATAATGTCTTCTCTATAAACACCATACCCTTGGCTACACCGCTGACAAAATCTCTATATTTAAACCGCGGCGGCTTTCCCAACAGGCGCATCAAAATAAAGATGGGAACCCGCTCTCTGGAAGGGTGCTTGGTTAGGTATTCCCAGAAGACCGTCCAAAAAGGACGCTTACAGAGCAGGTAAGCGAGCATCTGAGTGCTGAGACCTGCAATACTGGTGCCAAGGTTTGCACCTATATCAATGCTTTCGTCGAGGGAGAATTCTCTAACCAATGCTCGAACCTGAGCATTTTTTTCATCGTCCGCTGGAAATAAAGTGGCACCCTGGTTGGGCGCATAAGAGTCCAGGTATTCAAGAATCTTTACACTGTCATAGATCGGTTCACCCTTGTGTACTAGAGTCGGAACCAATGACCCGGGATTAATTGCCTTGTAGGCCTTTTGCAAGTGCTCACCAGTAGATTCAAGGCCGACGCGATGCTGCTTGTAGTCAATGGCTTTTTCGGCAAGTCCTACTCTGGCAGTTTGAGATGCCAGGGACTCACCGTAGCTGTAAAGTTCAAATTCTTCGGTATATTTAATCGCCATAAAATTCAAGTCGTCATCACAATAAATGATCTAGTTAGTGGAACCAATTTAAAAGCTATTCGGAACTCTGTATCCAGTTTGCTGCAAAAAAATATGAGATAACCAATGAAAGATGGCTCTGTCATCAGCTATCTCATATTCAGAGGGAACTTTAAAAATTGCAGCTATATTCGGCGTGCAGTTTTTGTAAAACTTTACTTTTTTGATGTTTATAAACTTCTTTAATAGCCATATGGCTAGTAGCCATTTGGGTAACCTAGCATTGATCTTTTGCAATGGCAACTTTTATCCCGGCGGAACCTGCCCTAACGCTTTAACTATCGGTCTTTAAAAAACCAAGATCCACTTTACTGTCGGCCGGATCAGGCCAGCGGCTGGTAATGGCTTTAATTCGAGTATGGAAATTCAGAGACTCAGGGCCACTGACCTTGCTGTCAGTAAATGCGCTGTCTTTCCAGCCGCCAAAACTATGGCTCCAGGGTGGCACAGGTATAGGCACATTAATGCCAACCATTCCCGCTTGTATTTCGTCTGCGTAACGCTTGGCAGCACCGCCATCACGAGTAAATATAGCGGCGCCATTACCTAGCGGGTGACTGGCAACAATATCCATCGCCTCTGCATAGGTAGCTACTCTGACAACTGATAGCACAGGCCCAAACACTTCATTGTCATAGACTGGCATGCCAGGCTTAACATGATCGACGAGGCTGGCGCCCACTAGCCAGCCATCTTGATCTTCTTGCAGTCGTCCATCCACAGCGAGCTTAGCCCCAGAGGGCTCTGCGCCCGCTATAAAGTCATGAATACGCTGTTTGCTCTCAGGACTAATTACCGGACCCAGCTGCACATCTTTGTCTGCCGCCGACCCAACCTTAATATCGGGAATACGCTGAGCAATTTTAGCCACCAATTGATCACCTATGTCACCCACAGCAACCACTACCGAGATTGCCATGCAGCGCTGACCTGCCGCCCCATAGGCCGCCGAGACCGCGGCATCTGCAGCCATATCCAGATCAGCATCGGGCAGCACTATCATATGATTTTTGCCACTGCCAAATGCCTGCACGCGCTTGCCGTTCTCAATACCCCTAATTCTTAAATGTTTGGCCACGGGTGTGCTGCCAATAAAACTTAAACCGGCCACCTTGGGGTGTTCAATCATGGCTTCAACTACCTCTCGGCCACCGTTGACAACATTTAAAACGCCATCGGGAACCCCTGCACTGTGCATAAGCTCGGCAATTAAACGGAAGGCTGAGGGCACTTTTTCACTGGGCTTTACAACCAGGGTATTGCCGCATGCAAGAGCCATAGCAGCTTGCACCAGCGGAATCATAACCGGGAAATTAAATGGACTGACTGTAGTGACAACGCCGATTGGGTAGCGGGCATCAACAACATCAATACCTGATGCGACGCTTTGCGTGGTCGATGAGCGCAGCCAACTGCCAACACTGGCACCATAGGCAAGCCCCTCAATTCCTTTGTCCACTTCAGCTGCAGCATCAGCAACGGTCTTTCCCGCTTCGGTGATACATATTTCAATCAGCTGGTCACGGTGCTCCATAACTTTCTGGCGACAGGCTAACAGTAAACTTGCCCGGTAGCCCAAACCCGTGGTCGACCAAGTCTGGAAAGCGGTATAAGCAGCCTGTACGGCCATATCCAACTCATCAGCGCCGCCGTTTAAAACACTGCCAATTTTTCTGCCATTTGATGGATTAAAAAGGTCTGAAGGATAACCGCCCTCGGCAACTGTCACCCCATTTATAAAATGATCAATCATAAAATACTTGCTCTTATCTAATTTATTTCAAGGTTTGCTGTGATGAAAAATGGATGGCTAGCCGGCCCTTCAATATCTCTCACTTGCAAATGCATGCACAGCAGATTAGCCATTCGGCTAGTTTGTGTCAAGAAGCTTAAGCGACGACTTTATTCAAGCCATTATCCTTAATGCAACTATGTTTGGTTTTGGCCAATCAGTTTCTTGACGAAAAATAGCCAAATGGCTAAACTGGGTAAAAATTTACTCGCGCAAGGTTCCAAAAAACATGAAGAGTTATGATGTTGCAATTATTGGCTATGGTCCCACCGGCGCAATGATGGCTTACTTGCTTGGCAAGCAAGGCATAAGCACATTAGTGATTGAACCCAATGTGAGTGTCTACCAAATTCCTCGTGCAGTTCATTACGATGGCGAGGTCATGCGGATTTTTCAATCTCAGGGACTGCATGAAAAACTCAAAAATTCGACTCGTCATCCTGGATTTATTACCTTCTTCAATGGATTTGACTGGAAGCTTTTTCACCAGGATTTGTCTAAATCTGACAGAGTTCACCAATGGCCCAACAGTACATTCTTTTCTCAACCAAAACTCGAGGCGCATCTCAGAGAAAATGTAGATACTTGCGATTCTGTTGATCAGCTTCTCGGCTGGCAGCTTGAAGAGCTCCATGAGGATAGCACTGGAGTCACTCTGAAAATCACTGATATTAACGGCGAGCAGTCTCGAGATTATCGATGCTCTTACCTGCTTGGCTGTGACGGAGCTTCAAGTACCACAAGAGAATTGGCGGGCTTCACACTTAAAGATCTGGACTGCAATGAGCCCTGGTTAGTCTGCGACCTGATGTTAGACAAAAGCATCGAAATTAAAGACAGAGCCTACCAGATTTGTGATCCGGCCAGGCCTACATCAATTATACCCTGCGAACCGGGCCATATACGCTGGGAGTTTATGCTCAATGCCACTGATGACCCCGACATTATTGAAGATGAGGACAATGTTCGCTCATTGATGGCTCCTCATATTGGACGACTTAATAGCCAGCTCAGCGAGCGAGATGGCAAACTTGTTCGAGCTAAGATTTATCGCTTCCACGCTCTGCTGGCAGATCAATTTAAACGCGGCCGGATATTTTTGCTGGGTGATGCCGCCCACCAGATGCCTCCGTTTTTGGGGCAGGGACTCTGCGCCGGTATCCGGGATGCGTACAACCTCAGCTGGAAGCTTACTGGCGTGATAAGCGAGCAGTGGGACGCCAGTATTCTCGATAGCTACCATACTGAAAGGTACGCCCATGTAGAAGAAGTGATTAAACTTGCTATTACTCACGGCGATATTATTCAAACGCGCAATCCTGTCAAGGCATTGGCCCGCGACCTGTTTCTAATGCTGGGGCGGCTGTTCCCTGTATTTGTATCCTCGATTAAATTTGGTCTGCAATGGCGGCTGGGAGAGGGTTTTTATGCTCAGGATCACCGTTCACTTCACCGCTATATGTTGCGTCAAAGTGTAATCACTTTAAATAATGGCGACAGCGTTCTACTGGATACTCTGCTTGGTAATTCATTTACCGTTGTTGGATTTAATACCGACCCTGCTCCATTAATCAATCGACAAAATACCGACTTTTTAAAAGAATCTCTCAGCAGTTTTGCACTGGGAGAATCGGGTCAGGGCGTGGATAAAGAAGGTCTACTGCAGGGCTGGGCCGATGATAATAAAGTGGCATTGGCCCTACTGAGGCCGGACAGACAGATTTACGGCCTCTGCTACAGAGACAGCTCTGAGACTGTAAAAGATCAGCTGAGCAAGCTGATTGATCAATTAAAGAGCCAGCTGGGCTAGTGCATACCTAACTCGAAGCCTATTGAAAGACTGGTAGCAACGGCATTTTTGCCCGCCATAATATTACCTGTATCTGGTAGGCATCGAACAAAACCACTGCCCTATCCTCTAACAGTGCATTTTTTAATTAGCCGACTAGCGAATATATTGGGCTTGGGGTCTGAGCAAGACAAATCAGGTTGATCACAGGCTCAGAAATATCCACCTTTTAAAACCAGTGATTGACTAATTTAGCCTGTCGGCTAGAATGTGATTTATAAAAAATACCGGTTCATAACCATGCAAGTATCTACATTCAATCTTAAGTGCCTTGGGCTTGTTGCAGCTCTAATATTCAGCTTTCATAGTTCAGCCTATGCCACTGAAGATAGCTCACCACTGCCTAACATTGTGGTGATATTAGCTGATGACCTAGGCTGGAATGATGTCGGTTATCATGGCAGTGAGATAAGTACTCCGCATATTGACCGCCTGGCTGCAGAGGGAGTTGAACTGGACCGCTTTTATGCTCAGCCTACCTGCAGCCCTACCAGAGCCGCCTTAATGACAGGTAAATCCCCCAGAAAGTTAGGCATCAGCAGGGCTATTGCTAAAAATCAGCAACTTGGTCTGGGTCTGGATGAGCGAATTATGCCTCAGTACCTGAATACACTGGGTTATCAAAGTCTTATGGTTGGCAAATGGCATCTGGGTAATTACACACCCGCCTATGCACCCCCAGCCAGGGGCTTTGGGCACTTTTATGGTTTTCTAAGTGGTGGAATTGGCTACTGGGATCACAACCATGGCGGCGGGCATGACTGGCAGCGCAATGGCAAAACTGTGCGCGAAGAGGGTTATGCAACCCATCTTTTAGGTGATGAAGCCGTCAATTTGATCGAAGGATACCAATCTAAGCAGCCATTATTTTTATATTTGGCGATGGCTGCACCTCATATGCCCAATGAAGCTCCGCAGGCGAGCATCGAAAAATACAGCCACATCAGTAATCCCAATCGGCGCATCCATGCTGCCATGGTCTCGGAGTTAGATGACCAAATTGGTCGTGTTATTCAGGCTCTTGAAAAACGCGATATGCTCGACAATACGCTGATATTGTTTGCCAGCGATAACGGTGGATTAATCAGCGATGATGTAGAACTTGCATCCACAATAAAAAAGCTTGCTGGACTAGGTACATTCTTTTTTGATCGGCCGGTTCCCATTAGCACTCT
>CAJQJT010000159.1 GCA_905478725.1 uncultured Pseudomonadales bacterium | reverse complement strand
TTTAGATAGCGGCGTGCGTATTTTTCGGCTCGATGCAGTGGCTTTTTTATGGAAGGAACCAGGCACCAGCTGTATCAATTTAGAGCAGACTCACGAAGTAGTTCGCCTGCTGCGCACACTGATCGAACATGCCCAGCCGGATGCGATTATTGTCACTGAAACCAATATTCCCAACCGCGAAAATCTCGCCTACTTTGGCAACGCCAACGAAGCGCACTGGGTGTATAACTTCTCCCTACCACCGCTATTGGTCAACACATTGATCACCGGCGACTGCAACTATTTAAAGCAGTGGATGATGAGCATGCCACCGGCGCGCAACGGCACCGCTTACTTTAACTTTATTGCCTCTCACGATGGCATAGGCCTGAGACCCGCCGAGGGTTTGCTCAAGGAAAGTGAAATCGACGTCCTAGCTGACAGTATGCAATCCTTTGGTGGACGGGTTTCCTGGCGCACTGGAGATGATGGCCAGCGCAAGCCCTACGAAATCAACATCTCCCTGTTTGATGCACTGCAGGGCACCACTGAGGGACCTGATCAATGGGGACTGCAGCGCTTTCTCTGTGCCCACGCCATTATGTTTGCTCTCGAAGGAGTTCCTGGAATTTATATTCACAGTCTGGTGGGCACGCGCAATGATTATCAGCGAGTTGAAAATGCGGGACATAACCGGGCTATTAACCGTCATCAGTGGCAGTACAGTGAACTTCAGGAGCGACTGGCGAATGCCAAGAGTTCGGAGCACCAGGTGTTTAGTGGCATCAGCTCGCTGCTTAAAATTCGTCGCCAACAATCCGCGTTTCATCCCAATGCCACGCAGTTCACTCTGCATTTAGGCAGTGGGCTATTTGGCTTTTGGCGGCAGAGTATTGACCGCCAGCAGAGTATTTTTTGTGTCAGTAATATCACCTCGGAGGTGCAGACTCTGAACCTTTCGGATATTAATTTGATCGATAATGAAAACTGGGTTGATCTGATCAGCCAACTGCCCTGCGATGGTCTGATGCAGTCGGTGGCTATGGAGCCCTATCAGACATTATGGATAACCAATCAGGTCAACGGTTAGCTTGTGATATGCCCCTGCATAGGTGAGAATATTGCTCAGAAATAAACCCTTAACCCAATATAACCTAAGAAAAACAGCAGGGGCACAGACGCAATGAAACTTGAGACACAGGCTATTCACGCTGGATTTAACGACGACCCAACCACTCGCGCAGTGGCAGTTCCGATCTACCAAACCACCTCTTATAGCTTTCGCGACACCGAGCATGGTGCCAATCTGTTTAATCTCGCCGAGCCCGGCAATATCTATTCGCGCATTATGAACCCCACCAACGATGTGCTGGAACAGCGCATCGCGGCAATGGAAGGTGGCGTCGCCGCACTTTGCATGGCCTCGGGCATGGCCGCTATCACGGCGTCTATACAAACCCTGTGTCGCAGTGGCGACAATATGGTCAGCGTCAGCCAGCTCTACGGCGGCTCATACAATCTGTTTGCCCACACCTTGCCACAGCAGGGTATCGAAGTGCGCATGGCCTCCGGTGACGATATTGCCGCACTGGAAGCCCTAATCGATGAAAACACCAGAGCCGTATTCTGTGAGTCCATCGGCAACCCAGCGGGCAATGTGGTGGATATAGCCGCGCTGTCGGAGATGGCTCATCGTCATGGGGTTCCAGTGATTGTCGACAACACAGTTGCCACGCCCTACTTCTGTCGCCCCTTTGAACATGGTGCGGATATTGTCGTGCACTCACTGACCAAATATATCAGCGGCCACGGCACTACGATCGGCGGCATTATTGTCGACAGCGGCACCTTTGCCTACAAAGACAACCCGCGCTTCGCCCAGTTTAATACCCCAGACCCTTCCTATCACGGCGTCACCTATGCCGATGACTTTGATGCGCCGTTTATTGGTCGCGCTCGAGTAGTTCCCCTGCGCAGCATGGGCGGTGCACTGTCACCTTTTAATGCGTTTTTGATTTTGCAGGGGCTGGAAACACTGGCGCTGCGCATGGACCGCCACGTGGAAAATGCCAACGCCGTGGCCAACTATCTGCAAGACCATGATGCGGTCTCTTGGGTTAACTACGCCGGTCTTGCCGATGATAAATACTATGATCTCGCCCAGCGCATGTGTTCAGGCAAGCCCTCTTCCATTGTCAGCTTTGGTATCAAAGGTGGGGAAGCTGCTGGTGCCAAATTTATCGATGCCCTGGGCATGATCAAGCGCCTAGTGAACATCGGCGACGCCAAGTCACTGGCCTGTCATCCCGCCAGCACCACCCATCGACAGTTAAATGAAGAAGAATTGGCACATGCGGGAGTGAGTTCGGATTTGGTTCGTCTGTCTGTAGGCATTGAGCATATTGATGATATTTTGGCGGATATTGAGCAGGCGATTAACGCTACCAAGTAAGGGTTTAAAAACTGGCATTGCCTCTCAAAAGATTGATTGGCACTGCCATCTTTGGTCGGCCTGTGGAGTCAATTCATGCGACTGTGCTGGCTGGAATATTGAGATCTCTCACATTGGTTCGAGATGACAGCATGCGGGTTGAGATGCCTAAACAGCAAAGTTGCCACCGCAACAGAGCAAAGCGACGAGGGATCTCAGTATCAGTCATTCACCTGTGTCAGAAAAAACCGCTCGCAGGACCCAGACTTATCACCTAGGCTCTCCCGCTGCACCTGCAACTTCTCACCATAATAGGCAGCACATCCCTGAATCAGCCCCTCCGCCACATCACCTAAACAGCGCGGCGACTCATAGATCAACTCCATAGTCGTATCAGTGTATCGGCTACATTTAAAGGCTGGGGGAGAAGCATCTGGATAGAGTTTTCGCACTTCAACATGAATAAAGCTATCGACTTTTTGCAACATATCAAAGGAGGAATTCATCCCCGCAATCCATTGAGGGTAGGCGGAAATCAACTCCGCAAACAGATACATACCGAAGGTTTTAGTGACCTTGGCCACTGGAACATCGGTCTTTTTGCTCAGCACCACAATCATATCGATCAGTTCCATATGATCGTAAACACCCATGGTGGTATAGATTCCGCCACTGGCAGGGGCCGCTTCTTCGATGACCTCTTCGACCATCTCGAGTCCGTAGCGCTCCTCTACCAAATAGAGAAATGACGTAAAAATCATACCTTTCACAAGTACCCCTTCAATATTTCGCTGCGTCTAATCAGCAGTCTGCTTAGCAGCTCTTTATCAGCCGCAAATGGCGATACTTGGAGCATCGGCTATTCATACTAGCATAGAAAAGTGGTCGTAGAGGGTCCTTATAAGAGGCTATTACTGCATGTTAATAAGCAGAGGCCGTCGATCTCCTGACCCATCTGGTGAGCAATCTCCACGCTATCTGCTGTTTACTATAGATCACTTGCGGCGAACCACCTGGTAATTACGCCCAATATATTTCATCGGCACACTGAGCATATGCACCAGACGGGAAAAGGGAAAGAGAACAAAAATAACCATGCCGAGCAGGATGTG
>CAJQJT010000158.1 GCA_905478725.1 uncultured Pseudomonadales bacterium | reverse complement strand
TGTGCGGCATAGTGGATGAACCCACCTCACCGGCAATGGTTCGCTGCTTAAAGTATCCGAGGGAAATATAGCCCCAGATATCCTGCGCATAATCGATCAATATGGTGTTGGAGCGAGCCAGGCCATCAAACAGTTCAGCCATATAGTCATGGGGTTCGATCTGTGTGGTGTAGGGGTTGTAGCCGAGACCTAGCTGTTCGATAAATTCTTGTGCCACAGCCTGCCAATCAATATCAGGATAGGCGGAGAGGTGTGCATTGTAGTTACCCACTGCGCCGTTAATTTTGCCGAGCATGGGCACCGCTTTAATCTGTGCAATCTGACGCTCTAATCTATAGGCCACATTGGCCATCTCTTTACCCACAGTGGTGGGCGAAGCCGTCTGGCCGTGAGTGCGAGCGAGCATGGCAGCGTTGGCGTAATCACGGCCCATGCTTGCCAGGTTCTGATGAATCTCTTCCAGGGCTGGCAGAACTATATTGTCGCGGCCTTCTTTGAGCATCAGTGCATGAGAAAGGTTGTTAATATCTTCTGAGGTACAGGCGAAGTGAACAAATTCACTCACTGCACTGAGCTCAGCATTGTCAGCAATGGTTTCTTTGATCAGGTATTCCACGGCTTTAACATCGTGGTTAGTGGTGCGTTCAATCTCTTTGATGCGCAGCGCCTGCTCGAGAGTGAAATCATTTACTAGCTGATCCAAAATACTATTAGCGGCAGCAGAAAAAGGCGCCACTTCAGTAATAGCCGGATGCTGAGAAAGGTACTGCAACCAGCGAACTTCGACTATGACGCGGTAGCGAATCAAACCATATTCACTAAACACATTGCGCAGTGATTCAGTTTTGCTGCTGTAGCGGCCATCGATTGGGGAAACAGCGGTCAGAGAAGAGAGCGGTATACTGGTCATTAAAAGTCCAAGGAGGGTGGTTAATTAAGGCGCGTATGATAGCGGAATCACTGTGGAATTTCAGATTATTTGCGCCCCAGTGGCTGAGGCGCGGGGATTGAGCTGGTCTAGTTTTGCAGGGCTCGAATCAGGGCTTTACGGTAGACCACTAGGTGATATCGTTTGCCGCCTAATTGACGCCAGAGAAAGGCACTTCTGACAGCGGCAAACAGCAGGCAGCGAATACGCTCGGCGACACCGGGCTGCTGCAGATAAATAGGGTTGCCCTTGACCTGAATACGCTGGCGCAATGTGCTGATGGTCTGCTGATAAAGCCCTGCAATATTGGCAAACACATTGTCGTGAATAACCGAAAAATGTTCGGCTTGCCGGGTAGCGTTGTCTATACCCTCGGCAATATTTTTCAACATTACCGGGCGGCTATCCAACTGCCGTTCAATGCTTAATATCGAGATGCCGTAAACCAAGATAATACTGCTGAAAACGTCGTTGCCCTTATGCTCGCCGAGCAATAGCGTCATTGCGGCTACACCGGTTTGCAGATTTTCCTCTGACCCATAGAGATCGACTAAAGACTCTGGATCTTGATTGAGTAGGGCGCCGATACAAACTTCCATCTCTTCGGTGGAAGCTTCGCCCGTATTAGCCAGCTGGTCCACTAAATGGCAGGCTTGAAATACTGCTGCCAGAGCCATGGCTTGGTCGTGAGTCGGCTTAGCAAACATCAGCGACCTCCATTTGACCATTCCAAGTCGCTTCAATAGTGCCACCACCAAGGCAGTGGTCACCCTGATAGAACACCACTGACTGACCTGGGGTTATGGCGCGCTGTGGTTCATCAAACTGCACTTCACAGCCAGTGGCTGTTGGCGTTACCAAACATTGCTGATCGGGCTGACGATAGCGAGCTTTGGCCATGCAGGTGAAAGGAGAGGCGGGCGTACCATTGATCCAGTTCATACCCTCTGCGCGCAGATGATCGGTAAATAATAAGGGATGCTGAGCACCCTGACCCACCACTAGGCGATTGGTTGTGAGGTCTTTTTGCAATGTGTACCAGGGTTCATCGGGGCTGTTTTTTACGCCGCCAATTCCCAGACCTTGACGCTGGCCGATGGTATAGAACATCAAACCCTGATGCTCGCCAATGACCAATCCCTCAGGGGTGACCATTTTGCCGGGCTGAGCTGGAATGTACTGTTCGAGAAAATCTTTAAAGCGGCGCTCGCCAATAAAGCAGATGCCGGTGCTGTCTTTTTTGGTCGAGGTAACAAAGCCATGTTCTTCAGCAATGCGGCGCACTTCAGGCTTTTCCAATTCACCCACTGGAAATAGCGATTTAGCAAAGGCGCTCTGTTCCACAGCATGGAGGAAGTAACTCTGATCTTTATTGCCGTCTAGGCCTTTCAATAATTGTGTCTGACCATCAACCTCAGCAAGGCGCGTGTAATGGCCAGTGGCAATGGCATCGGCACCGAGAATTTGAGCGTAGTCGAGAAACACCTTAAATTTGATTTCACGGTTGCAGAGAATGTCCGGATTGGGTGTGCGGCCGGCGCGGTACTCTTCGAGAAAGTGCTCGAAGACATTGTCCCAGTAGTCAGCGGCAAAATTGGCTGTATGTAATGTAATACCAAGCTTGTCGCAAACCTGCTGGGCATCCGCCAGATCCGCTTTAGCGGTGCAGTATTCAGTCTCATCGTCTTCATCCCAGTTCTTCATAAACAGGCCTTCAACGCTGTAGCCCTGCTCAATTAAAAGCAGCGCTGCGACGGAGGAATCGACGCCGCCGGACATGCCGACTATGACTTTTTCTACTTTGCTCATGGTTTACCAAGTAAATAACAGGGGAATTGATTTAGGCGGCTACTTTAGGCGGCTATGATCTAGGCAAACACTATAAAGCGTTGCGAAATATTTCCATAGGATAAATGCGCTTAGCCAAGTAATCATCGACGCAGCTAATGACGCCAGGACTGCGCAGCTGTTCAAGGTTCTGCTGAATCTCTTCGTAGCTCATCCACAGGGCGTAATCTATATCTGAATCAATCACTGCGTCAGTGTCGAACTCCAGTGCCTCGGCGGCAAAGGCTAAGCGGTAATAGGTGATACCACTGGTCTCATTAAAGGAGGTTAAGAAGCCGAGAAAGCCTGTTAGCTTCACATGCCAGCCAGTCTCCTCAAAAGTTTCGCGAATAGCCGCGGCCTGTATTTCTTCGCCGGGCTCAACATGGCCAGCAGGTTGATTGATTACCTGACGACCAAACTTGGTCTCTTTAACCATTAAGAACTGACCATCGCGCTCGACGATGGTGGCCACGGTCAGGTGTATTGTATTGGGCACGTCTAGCGTCTCCTTTTAACTAAAGGCTTTTTGTTGCCAGCTCTTTTTGAGGTAGGTCTTTTTGATACGGGTTTTTTCACTGCAGGGGTCGCGACAGTTTCCACAAGAAACTCTCCAGGGCTAATATCTGTGACTTTCCAGTCGCCGATTGCAGCGCGAACTAATCGTAATGTCGGCAGACCCACGGCGGCGGTCATTCGTCTAACCTGGCGATTGCGTCCTTCATTAATAGTCAGCTCGATCCAGCTGTCAGCGACACTCTGCCTCTCTCGTATGGGTGGCACACGGGGCCATAGGTTGGGTGGATCCATTAGGCGGCAGCTAACTGCAGAGGCCGGACCATCTTTGAGGCTTACACCCTCGATCAACTCTAGGCACTGGGCCTCAGTAGCGGTGCCTTCAACCTGCGCCCAATAGGTCTTGTTGAGCTTGTATTTTGGGTTGCTAATCAGTGCTTGAAGCTGGCCGTCATCGGTCAATAAAAGCAGGCCCTCGGAGTCATAATCAAGTCGACCAGCAGGATAGACCCCTTTGACCTGAATAAACTCAGACAGCGTTTTTCTAGCCTCTGAGTCGGTAAATTGGCTCAGGACATGAAAGGGTTTATTAAATAGGAGTAGTTTTGACACAAATATCTCTAGTTTTTTCTTATTGTAAATGAAACAGGGTTACAAAAAAGGGGCGAAATGATGCTAAAATGCGGCAAATTGGTAAATCTTTTACAAACAACATTAACCCCGCGGAGACAATAATGGGATATCAGCATATCCAGATACCCGAATCTGGTAAAAAAATAACCGTCAATTCAGACTTTTCACTCAATGTTCCTAACAATCCTATTGTGCCTTTTATTGAAGGCGATGGCATTGGTGTAGACATTACTCCGGTAATGATCAAAGTTATCGACGCGTCGATCAAGAAAGCCTATGCCGGAGAGCGCAAGATCTCTTGGATGGAAGTGTTTTGTGGTGAGAAAGCCGCTGAACTTTACGAAGGTGACTGGTTCCCAGCTGAAACATTAGAAGCTGTGAAAGAATATGCCGTCTCCATCAAAGGACCATTGACCACACCTGTAGGCGGCGGTTTCCGTTCGTTGAACGTTGCACTGCGTCAAGAGTTGGACCTGTTTGTCTGTCAGCGTCCAGTACGTTGGTTCCAGGGTGTTCCTTCTCCGGTTAAGCAGCCTAATAAAGTTGATATGTGCATCTTCCGTGAGAACTCCGAAGACATTTATGCCGGTATCGAGTGGAAAGCTGGCAGCGATGAAGCCGCTAAGGTGATCAAGTTTCTGCAAGAAGAAATGAGTGTCACTAAGATTCGTTTTGACGAAAACTGTGGTATCGGCGTTAAGCCAGTGTCAGAGCAGGGCACTAAGCGCCTGGTCACTAAAGCGATTCAGTACGCCATCGATCAAAACAAGCCGTCTGTGACTATTGTTCACAAAGGCAACATCATGAAGTTCACCGAAGGTGCATTCTGCGATTGGGGCTATGAAGTAGCTCGCGAACAGTTCGATGCACAGCCTTTAGACGGTGGCCCATGGCACGTAGTTAAGAATCCAAACACTGGTGAAGACATCGTTATTAAAGATGTGATCGCCGATGCAATGTTACAGCAGATTATCCTGCGTCCTGATGAGTACAGCGTGATTGCTACGTTGAACCTGAATGGCGACTACATCTCTGATGCGCTGGCCGCTCAGGTCGGTGGTATTGGTATAGCTCCTGGCGCTAACCTGTCTGACGACGTTGCTATCTTTGAAGCCACTCACGGTACTGCGCCTAAGTATGCTGGCCAAGACAAGGTTAATCCTGGTTCACTGATTCTGTCAGCCGAGATGATGCTGCGTCACATGGGTTGGGGCGAAGCTGCTGACTTAGTCATTAAAGGCATCGAAGGGGCTATCTCTGAAAAGAAAGTCACCTATGATTTCGAGCGACTGATGGACGATGCAACATTGATGTCCTGTTCAGAGTTCGGCGATGTAATGATCGAAAATATGTAATAGCTGTTTAATTCAGCTAACGCAGTTTAGATTCATAAAGAAACCGGCCTCACAGCCGGTTTTTTTATATCTACTGATTATTGTTATAGATGGCTGCTCTAAACATCCGCCTTGGATTCTGGCACATCGGGAGTGTCATTACTCTTCAGAGGTTTCAGGGTCTCACCGGGGATGATATTAACAGCGTGACGGCCATTATCGCCGTGCTCCACCTCGTAGGTAACGCGCTGAAAACATTTGAGTGTTTTATAGCCTTCCATAACAATGTTCTGATGATGAGCAAACAGCTCTCGTTCACCGTTGTCAGGCTCTATAAACCCGAACCCTCGGTCGTTACTAAACCACTTAACTCTACCTGTATCTGCCATGCTTTATGTCTCTCCATTTTGTACTTTCCCATTCCGTTGTAAAAAGACAAGATGTTACAAGCTGCGCCCACTGTAAATAGTTGAATATCCCTGTCAAGACCGCTCATCGTTTAGCAGAAACAGCAATCTGATGTAAGATGAAACACGTACCCTACATGTAAACTAATTGGCAAAAAATGTATGAGTGAAGATAAAAATCCCCCTTCGTGGCAACAAGACGGCAATACTGTGGTCGAAACAGAAAGACCCAAGCTTAAGAAGCCATCAATGTTCAAAGTAGTACTATTAAACGACGACTACACACCGATGGAATTTGTCGTCGAATTACTGGAAAAATTTTTCTCCAAGACGCGCGAG
>CAJQJT010000157.1 GCA_905478725.1 uncultured Pseudomonadales bacterium | reverse complement strand
TGGCTCTCTTTTTCTATGGCTTTGCTGGCGGGCTGATTTTTACCCCGGGCACCCAGGGCAATTTCAATGGTCTCGACGCGCAGCTCTGGAGGCATACGCTTGCCGTATTCGGTGCAGCCGGATTCAACCCAGCTGGGCATGCGAGTACCCACTGCCAGAAGCTTTAGTTTCATCGTCGGTCAGGGGTGCCTAGTCGATATCGCCGAGCAGGTGACGTTCGTTTTCTGGATCGTCTTGGGCATCGCCGGGGCGCATTGACCAGAGTCGCTCGAGATCGTAAAACGCTCGGGTGGCTGGCAGCATAACGTGAACAATGACATCGCCGAAGTCGACCAGTATCCACTCGGAGGTATCGTCACCCTCGACGCCAATAATGCTGAAGCCGGCTTTCTTGCCTTCGACGGCAACATTGCTGGCCAGAGACTTCACCTGACGGTTGGAATTACCGCTGGCGACGATCATGTGGTCCATCACTCCGGTGAGTTCGCGAACGTCCAGTGCGATAATGTTTTGCGCTTTAACTTCTTCCAGCGCGGCGATAACAACGTCTTTTAATGATTGGGTCATAGTGAAAAAATTACTCGTATAAATCGTGTTGATGAATGTAGTTAACGACGGCTGCCGGTGTCAGGAAGTCAATCGCATCGCCGCGCTTGATCTTATCGCGGATTACCGTCGATGAGATTGCCAGCCTAGTGGTGTCACAGAAGTACAGTTTACCAGCGCTGCACTGTTTTAGTTGCGGTAAATCGTCGCAGCGGTGTTGTTTTATCCAATCAGCCAGTGCCCCGGAACTCGGCAGCGCATAATCCGGCCGCGGCGAGATCACCAGGTGACAGTAATCCCCCAGCTGTTGCCACTCTTGCCAGCTGTCTAAGGTGATCAGCACATCGATGCCGATACAGAAATACAGCGGTATCTCGTTGCCTATCTGCTGCCTGATTTGACGCAGTGTATCTATGGTGTAAGTGGCGCCGCCACGCTGCAGCTCAATGTCATCGGCAACCAGTTGCGGGTAGTCAGCCACCGCCGCCTGTAACATGGCCAAGCGCTGCTCCGCCGAAACGCTCAAGGCTTCACGGTAGTGAGGCAGCGAGCAGGGAATCATGCGCAGGCTGTCTACTTCGAGCAGTTCGGCAAGCTCTACGGCAATGCGCAGATGGCCGAGATGCACCGGGTTAAAAGTACCGCCAAAGAGGGCAACTGACATATTATTGACGAATCTGTCCGTCGCCATAGACCACCCACTTCTGGCTGGTCAGGCCTTCGAGACCCACAGGCCCGCGGGCGTGAATCTTGTCGGTGGAGATGCCGATCTCAGCGCCGAGACCGTATTCAAAACCATCGGCAAAGCGCGTTGAGGCATTGACCATCACTGAGCTGGAATCTACCTGACGGATAAAGCGATTAGCCCGTTCAGTATCTTCAGTCACAATGGCCTCAGTATGCTGGGAGCTGTAGCTATTGATATGTTCTATAGCCTCGTCGAGACCGGCAACCACTTTGATCGACAGAATAGGCGCCAAATACTCCTGGCTCCAGTCTTCTTCGCTGGCGGCAAGGGCTGAGGTAATAATTTCACGGGTTTTATCACAACCGCGCAACTCAACGTCTTTTTCTCCGTAGAGGGCCGCTAATTCCGGCAGCACTTTAGCGGCCACGGATTCGGCCACCAGTAAAGATTCCATGGCATTGCAGACACCGTATCTATGGGTCTTGGCATTCAGGGCAATGGCCACGGCTTTTTGCAAATCAGCGCGATCATCAATATAGACATGGCAGTTGCCGTCGAGATGCTTAATCACCGGCACGCGGGCATCAGCACTGATGCGTTCGATCAGGCTTTTACCACCTCGGGGCACAATCACATCGACAAATTCGGTCATGGTAATCAACTCACCTACAGCTGCACGGTCAGTGGTATTGACCACCTGAACCACGGCCTCGGGCAAGCCTACTTCGATTAATCCCTGAGTGATGCAGGCAGCAATTGCTTGATTCGATTGGATGGCTTCACTGCCGCCGCGCAAGATGGTGGCATTGCCGGACTTCAAGCAAAGGCTCGCTGCGTCGATGGTCACGTTAGGGCGCGACTCATAAATAATCCCCACTACACCCAGTGGAACACGCATCTTACCGAGCTTAATGCCGCTGGGACGATCCTGTAGATCAGTCACTTCACCTATAGGGTCTGGGAGCTTGGCAACCTGGTGCAAGCCTTCGATCATAGCGTCGATACGCTCAGGGTTAAGTTCCAGACGATCGAGCAGAGCCGCGTCTAGGCCATTGGCACTGCCGTTTTGCATATCCACAGCATTGGCTGCCAGCAGTTTTTCACGGCCATGGCTAAGAGCTTCGGCGATCGCCAGAAGGGCACTATTTTTCAGTGCAGTATCCGCCGCAGCAATTGTTCGAGAGGCCTCTCGAGCCTGACTGCCCAGCGTTTGCATATAAGCTTTAATATTCATAGGGTTTACTTGGTTGGAATGATTACAATCGAAAGCGGCCATTATACGTTTAGCGTATAAATAATGCCTGACTTTAAACCATCGCCGAACCCTTTCCAAAATAGGCTCAGTGCCAAGGTGAACCATTGCAAACTGCCATTACATTACTTAACTCTAAACCGCGCTGGTTAGTGCTCACTGGCGCCGGTGTCAGCGCGGAATCTGGTGTGCCCACCTATCGTAATCGCCGTGGTGAGTGGCAGCGCAAACCGCCGGTGACCCATCAGGAATTTGTTGGCAATCATCAGGCCCGACAGCGCTTTTGGGCGCGTAATTTGGTGGGCTGGCGGTTTATGAGTGATGCTCAGCCCAATGCTGCGCACAAAGCTTTGGTGGGTTTAGAGAGCGTGGGGGTGGTGTCCTGTCTGGTGACACAGAATGTCGATGGTCTGCATCAGCGAGCCGGTAGTCAGAAGGTGATAGACCTGCATGGCCGTGTCGACAGTGTTTCCTGCATCAGCTGCAATTTGCGCTTGCCTCGAGCACCACTGCAGGCTTGGTTAGAATCGAATAATCCAGAGTTTGCCAAACTTGCCGGAGCCATAGCGCCGGATGGTGATGCCGATGTGGATAATCTCGATCACTCTACTATGCAAGTGCCAGACTGTGAGAACTGTGGCGGCATATTAAAGCCGGATGCAGTGTTTTTTGGTGATTCGGTTCCAGCGCAAAGAGTGGCTGAGGCGGAGCAGCAGATGTTGGATGCCGATGGGCTCGTGGTCGTGGGGTCCTCGCTGGTGGCCTTTTCCGGTTACCGGTTTTGTCTTTGGGCGAGTAAACAGAATAAGCCGGTCGTGATTATTAACGATGGTAGTACCCGTGCTGATGAAATTGCGACGGCTACTGTGGCGGGCTCATGTGGGGATGTTTTGCAGGGATGGTTGCAGGGCAAGCTGTAATCTCAAACCACTGTTCTGTCACCTATAACCATATCCTTGATTCTTCCCACCAACCCCTTCGCTCCGCCTACTATATGGTTTGTCATCTCGACAAAGCGAAGCGACGAGGGATCCCGGTGCCTCTCACTTGCGCAGGAGATGGCAAAGTAGTGGGGACTGACCAAATGGCAGAACCTAGAGGTACTTACTAACCACCTCAGCCAGCGCCTCAATATGCGCCGGATTATCATTCAAGCAGGGAATGTAATGAAAGGTCTCACCCCCAGCCTCAACAAACAACTCACGGGCTTCCATGTTGATTTCTTCAATAGTCTCCAAGCAGTCAGATGAAAAGCCCGGGCAAATCACTGCCACATGCTTAACACCTTGATCGGGCAGTGCTTCCATGGTCTTGTCAGTGTACGGCTGCAACCAGGGCTCACGACCAAATCGCGACTGGAATGTGGTCATAATC
>CAJQJT010000156.1 GCA_905478725.1 uncultured Pseudomonadales bacterium | reverse complement strand
GGGAATGAGGGATTCGAACCCCCGACATCCTGCTCCCAAAGCAGGCGCGCTACCAGGCTGCGCTAATTCCCGAATGTCTTACCATGCGGTCTCTTACGAGAGGGCGCATAATACTGATCGGACCGGTAACCGTCAATGCGAAATACAATTATCCGGTAAATAATTCATAACTTTTTAGCATTCCCCGAGGCGCAGTTTTATTCGCGCCTGAGGAAGCTAAATTGACCCTGTTTTTTATCCCTGATAATGGCTTTTAGCGATTTCTCTATGGCTTCTTTAGGGCTTTTTCAAAGAGTGCCGCCATACTGCCTTTAGCCTGCGGTTTTGGTGCTTGAGAGCGATTCTGGGGCTTGGCGTTTTTATGGGCCGGTTTAGGGCCGCCATTTTTCCTGTGATCAGCCCTGCCATCGGGCTTTCCCTCTGGGTTTTTAGTAGAGCCAGTCGGAGCCACTTCATCATCGGTGCGCATACTTAATGCTATACGCTTTCTAGCAACATCGACTTCCATCACTTTGACGTTGACGATGTCGCCGGTTTTGACCACTTCATGGGGGTCTTTGACAAAACGATTGGCGATCGCCGAGATATGCACCAATCCATCCTGATGCACGCCAATATCCACAAAGGCACCAAAGTTGGTGACATTGGTTACTACACCTTCGAGGAGCATGGCGGGTTTGAGATCCTTAATGGTCTCTATGCCTTCTTTAAAGGTGGCAGTTTTAAACTCAGGGCGCGGATCACGTCCTGGCTTATCCAGCTCACTGAGGATGTCGGTGATAGTGGGCAGACCAAACTGGGTATCCACATAGTTTGCAGGATCCAGTTTGCGCAGCAGTTGGCTATTGCCAAGCAAGGCTTTCTGGGAGGTCTTGTTGGCTTCAGCAATGCGCTCAACTAAAGAGTAGGTCTCTGGGTGAACCGCCGAGGCATCCAGCGGATTGTCGCCATTGGCAATACGCAAGAAACCCGCTGCCTGCTCAAAGGTTCGCTCACCAAAGCGGCTGACCAGCTTGAGCTGCTCACGGCTTTTAAAGGCTCCCTGCTGATCCCGGTAGTCGACAATATTGTCGGCAATGGTTTGGCTGAGGCCAGAGACGCGGCGCAGCAGGGCAGAGGAGGCGGTATTCACCTCAACACCCACAGCATTCACACAGTCTTCAATCACTGAGTCGAGACTACGAGCCAATTTCACCTGACTAACGTCATGCTGATATTGGCCCACACCAATGGATTTGGGGTCTATCTTAACCAGCTCGGCCAATGGATCCTGAAGCCGGCGGGCGATAGAGACTGCACCTCTAATGGTGACATCCAGATCGGGAAATTCTTTGGCAGCGAATTCTGATGCTGAGTAAATCGATGCACCGGCTTCATTGACCATCACCGCCTGGGCTTTTAATGCGGTGTTATTTTTCAGCATATCCAAGACGAAACTTTCAGTCTCTCGGCTACCTGTGCCATTGCCGATCGCGATTAGTTCAATATCATATTTCTCGCAGAAATGGGTGAGGATGGCTTCGGCTTCATGGGTCTTGCGCTGTGGCGCTGTGGGAAAGATCGCGGTGTGATCCAACAGCTTGCCGGTGCTGTCTACCACAGCGACTTTGACGCCAGTACGTAGCCCGGGATCTAAGCCGATAGTGGCTTTTTGTCCAGCAGGTGCAGCCAGAATCAAATCTTTAAGGTTGATCGAGAAGACATTGATCGCATCCAGATCCGAGCGCTCACGGAGACTGGCCAGCAGATCTGTTTCCAGATGGGTGTGCAGCTTGATACGCCAGGTCCAGCGAACCACTTCCCCAAGCCAATCATCAGCAGGGCGCCCCAGGTTTTCGATATTGACCTGACGGGCGATCATGCTCTCACAGGGATGGCCCAGGTCGTCCTCGAGTATCAGATCGACTTTAATGCTGATAAACCCTTCACGGCGAGCGCGAAACATCGCTAAGGCTCTGTGTGACGGAGCCGTATTTAGCGGTTCGCTGTGCTCAAAGTAATCTTTGAACTTAGCTGCCGCCTGTTCCTTGCCCGGTTCTTTATCTTTGCCGTTCACCAGAGTGGCGGTAATATTGGCCTCATCGAACATAAACTGGCGCAGTCGGCCCAGCAGCTCCGCGTCTTCGCTAAAGCGTTCCATCAGAATAAATTTAGCGCCATCTAGGGCGGCTTTAGTATCGGCAACGCCAAGCTCTAGATTCACAAATGCTGCAGCGGTTTGCTCTGGATCCTGGGTGGGATCGCCATAAAGACTATCGGCCAGTGGCTCCAGGCCCGCTTCGATAGCGATCTGGCCCTTGGTGCGGCGTTTCACTTTATAGGGCAGGTATAAATCTTCGAGGCGGGTTTTGGTCTCAGCCAGATTGATCGCCTGTTTTAGCTCAGGTGTCAGCTTGCCCTGTTCCTCGATGCTCGAGAGAATCGACTTGCGACGATCTTCAAGCTCTCGTATATAGTTGAGGCGCTCCTCAAGATTACGCATCTGGGTATCATCCAGGCCACCGGTGACTTCCTTGCGATAGCGCGATATAAAAGGTACGGTCGCGCCCTCATCGAGCAGTTGTATGGCGGCAGTGACCTGGTTTTCACCAACCTTGAGTTCATTAGCGATACGACTGGCAATAGATTGCATGAGGGCCTTTTACAATGATTAGTAAATTCAATATTGGTCAGACAATAGCCGCTTGGCAATGGTCTGTATTAGGCGCGAGATTATGCCTTGAGCGATCCGCTCTGGGTAGACTTGTTTTTTTCAACTGACTGTGACTTGACCGCTATGCATCACGACATGACCCACGACATGATTTTAGCGCCTGAGAACTGCCCACTTTGTACAGGCGCGGAAGTGGTCGAATATCATCGAGATCAACGTCGCGCTTATCTGCAATGTTCTGCTTGTCAACTAGTGTTTGTTCCCGAGGGTTTTCATCTATCAAATGATCAGGAGAAGGCGGAGTATGATCTCCATGAAAACGACCCTCAGGATCTAGGTTATCGCAGCTTTCTCAATCGACTTGCGCAGCCCTTATTAGAGAAACTGCAGCCCGGCAGTCAGGGATTGGATTTTGGCTCTGGTCCAGGACCCTGTTTGTCGCTGATGTTAGAAGAGCAGGGACATAGCGTTGCGCTTTATGACCTCTATTACGCCAATCACCCTGAGCTGCTTGAGTCACAATATGATTTTATTACCGCGACTGAGGTCGTTGAGCATCTGGCTAAGCCACTATTTGAACTAGACCGACTCTGGGGGATGTTAAAGCCCGGCGGGCAGTTGGCGATAATGACCAAGCTAGTTGCCAGCCCAGAGAAATTCGCCAACTGGCACTATAAATCTGACCTCACTCATATCAGTTTCTTTTCAGTAGCGACCTTTGAATACCTAGGTCAGCAGTGGGGCAGTGCGCCGCAGTTTATTGGTGCGGATGTGATACTTTTTCAGAAATAGTATCTCGAGCTAGTTGCTGGGACAGCCGCGTCTTGATTTTTCCTGATCAGGTCGGCATTCTTATCTGCACGAATGCAAAGGGAATTGTTATGGTCGAAAAAATCGAGTCTTGTGATGCAATAACTAGGCTGTCAGAGATTCTCCGCAGAGTTGAGGCCGGTGAATCCTTCACCATTACTAATCGAGGCAAGGATGTCGCGGATGTGGTGCCAAGCGTAGGTAATAACCGTCTCCAAATTATTAGAGCCATTGCCAACATCAAGAAAGCTCAAAAAACTAACGTGTCCGACTCTGAGCTCAAATGGATGACCCAGTTAGGCCAGAAATGACTGACTTTGTTTCCGGTGAGATTAAGCTCCAGAGATAGTATCTCTAGCCTTAATAAACGCCTGCACCGATCGGCTTACGTCCTCAGGGCTAGTAACCCAAGAACAGACGCTGACACGAATAACCTTTTTACCCTGCCAAACTGAACCTCCGACCCAGCACTCCCCGGAATCTTGAATCGCAGCCAGTATCTTATCGGTCTCAGCATCCTTATCTGCTGGCGCGACAATAACCTGATTAAACACCACATCATTCAGTATCTCGAAACCTGCCGCCCCGAGTTCCTCAGCAAACTGCAGTGCTCGTTCATGCATGCCATAAACCAGCTCATCGACCCCGTCAGCACCTAGGTATTTAAGCGCGGCCCAGAGTTCAATGGCTCTGGCACGGCGAGACATCTCTGGTGTGTAAAGCATGCCATCGCGGTTTTCACTGAAGTTGAGATAGGCACCGGACGCCTGCAGCGCCATGATCAGGGCATCTCGATCGCGGCACAGTAAGATGCCACTGTCATAGGGTGTATTGAGCGTCTTGTGACCATCCACAGACCATGAATGCGCTTTCTCCATGCCTTGAGTCAGGTGCTTAAGCCGCTTGGTAGCGCCTGCCCAAAGTCCAAAGGCACCATCTATATGGACCCAGGCACCCACTTCATTAGCCCTGTCACAGATCCCGTCAAAGGGATCAAAGGAACCTGAATTGACATTGCCCGCCTGCAATAAAACTATGCAGCTGCCATCCAATTGCGGAAGCTGTTCGGGAAGGATGCGCCCCTGATCATCGCCCTCAACCCATTCAATATTGTCGAGACCAAAACCCAACAGGGCGACGGCCTTTGTTACAGCGCCATGGATATGACGGCCGGCAATAATGCGCAGTGCTGGCGCGCCATTGTGCCCCTGCTGATTAAAGTCCCAACCCTGATTCTGTAATAGTCGGTAACGCGCTGCAGCCAGCCCACATAAGATCGCCGAAGAGGTCCCGCTGACAAACCCAGCAACAGTGCTGTCAGGCAGACCGAATAATTGTCTTAACCAGCGCTCACAAATCTCTTCGAGTTTTGAGGCGATAGGTGACATTGCATAGAGTGCAGTATTTTGATCCCAGAAATCGCTCAGCCACTTAGTCGCCAGAGTCACCGGCAAAATGCCGCCATTCACAAAACCAAAGTAGCGCCCGCCGGTCTGTGCGGTGGTGGCGGGGGAGCCATATTCATGTAGCTGCTTGAGAATAGCCGTGGCATCTCCGGAAGAGGCTGGCAGGTCTTCGACAAACTGCTCGAGATTCGCTAGAGCCTGTTTCGAAGGGAACACATTGCGTTGCGCAGCGCCGTCGGCGTATTCATAGGCATAGCCTTTAGCCTGCTCAAGCAGAGATTTACTCTGCTGCTCTCGGTGCATACTGTAACGCAATGTCATCTGCTATCTCACTGGATATTGTTGTGGATACGTATGGTCGCAGTAAATCATAGACTGGCGCGCTAACAAAGCTAGAATACAGACAGAATCTAATTACCAATTAAGGAAAGTGATCGCTATGTATAAAGGCCAGACAGTCAGTCTCACTCTAATCGACAATGGTTTTGCAGAAATTCAGTTCGACAATCAAGGCGAGTCGGTGAATAAATTTAATCAGCAGACATTAGCTGATTTACGCGAAGCCGTAGATACCTTGAAAGGGCAGTCCGGTATTCGCGGTCTCTTGGTCAGCAGCGCCAAGCCCGTATTTGTGGTCGGTGCGGACATTACTGAGTTTAAGG
This sequence comes from uncultured Pseudomonadales bacterium, assembly GCA_905478725.1. Classification (GTDB taxonomy): domain Bacteria; phylum Pseudomonadota; class Gammaproteobacteria; order Pseudomonadales; family Porticoccaceae; genus HTCC2207. The sequence continues at coordinate 1,856 of CAJQJT010000156.1, read as the reverse complement.
ATATGTTCAACGCTACCAAAGAAGCCTTTATTGCCGGTGCACAGACCGTCAATGGCCTGTTCTCTGAGATTGAAGATCTGCCATATCCCTCCGTTGCGGCGATCAATGGGTTTGCCCTCGGCGGCGGTTTTGAAATTTGCCTCGCCTGTGACTCGCGAGTGATTTCCTCCAAGGCCGCTGTAGGCCTGCCCGAAACCGGCCTGGGCATTATTCCCGGCTGGGGCGGCACTGTCCGTCTGCCACGTTTGGTCGGCTATTCCACAGCGGTGCACTGGGTTGCTTCTGGTGAACAGCAGCGTCCCAAAGCGGCTCTGGCAGCCGGTGCAGTCGATGCCATCGCCGAGCCAGAGCAGTTGCGTGAAGTATCTCTGGGTCTGCTGGCAGAGCTGGCTTCAGGTCAGCGAGACTATCAAGCCCGTCGCACTCAGATGACCTCAGCACTGTCAATGTCCGATGCCGAACTACAGGCTACAGCTACAGGTTTCCGCAGCGCTATTTTGGGCAAAGTCGGCAATCATTATCCAGCTCCTCTAAAAGCGGTTGAGTTGATTTCCAATGCTGCCCACTTGGGGCGCGATGACGCCATTAAAATGGAAAATGAAGCCTTCTATGAAATATCCCAAACTCCTCAGGCAAGAGCCATGGTGGGGCTGTTTTTAAGTGATCAATATATAGTTAAGCAGGCAAAAAATCGTAGCCGTGCCCTGGCTGACAAACTGCCGGAGATCAAAACTGCTGGCGTGATTGGTGCCGGTATTATGGGTGGCGGTATTGCCTACCAAAACGCGATTCGCGGTTACTCGGTAGTGATGAAAGATATTAACCAGCCAGCATTGGATCTGGGTATTCAGGAAGCCAATAAGCTACTGGCCAAAGGCGTTAAGCGCGGCAAGTTAACCGAAGAGAAAGCCGGCCAGATACTTAGCCTGATCAAGCCAAGCCTTGAAGACGCTGATGTGGCCCCTTGCAACATACTGGTTGAAGCCGTAGTTGAACTGGAATCGGTTAAGAAAATGGTGCTGCCCGCCGTTGAGGCCTTGCTCGATGACAGCGCAGTGATTACCTCAAACACCTCGACCATCTCGATCAACCGCCTTGCTGAGTCTTTAAAGCGCCCAGAAAATTTCTGCGGCATGCACTTCTTTAATCCGGTTCACGCCATGCCACTGGTTGAAATTATTCGCGGCGAAAACACTTCTGATGCAACCATCGCAGCGGTCTGTGCCTATGCTTTGGGCCTTGGTAAGAAGCCAATTGTGGTTAACGACTGCCCGGGATTCTTAGTCAACCGGGTACTCTTCGCCATGCTCTTTGGCCTTGAGATTATGATCTCAGAAGGCGTTGACTTTCAGCAAGTGGATAAGGTCATGGAAGGTTGGGGGCTGCCAATGGGACCGGCTTATTTGATGGACGTAATCGGCATAGACACAATCAATCACTGCTATCCAGTGATGATCAATGGCTTGCCTGAGCGCTTCAAGAAAACTGCTGACCTGTGGCCCACTGAAGCTATCTTTCAGGCTGAACGCCTGGGTCAGAAAAATGGTCTTGGCTACTACAGCTATGAATTGAATGAAAAAGGTAAGCCAAGCAAGGCGGTTGACGAGAATGTGATTAAGATGTTTGCCGATCTTTATGGTCAAGCCAAGATGGTGGATGCGGATGAGATTGTCGATCGCCTGATGATCGCCATGGCCATGGAAATGGTTCACTGCTTAGAAGAGGGCATTGTTGCCTCACCAGCAGAAGCGGATATGGCGCTGATTTATGGTGTCGGTTTCCCAGCATTCCGCGGCGGTGTCTGTCGTTGGATGGATGAGATTGGTCTGCAGGAAGTCTGTGATCGTGGCGATAGA
>CAJQJT010000155.1 GCA_905478725.1 uncultured Pseudomonadales bacterium | reverse complement strand
CTGTCCGGGGTCCATGTGAGACCGAAGATGTGGAAGGCATTGGCCAGGGTTTCAGTGCCAGACAAGGAATAGTTATCGCCATAGGATACTGGAGCATAGGGCTTCTTAGTGGTGCCATTAGACTCGTAAACGCCGCCATTATTCCAGTGAGCAGTGCCCACTGTGCGATTTTCCAAGCCATTGCCGCCGACCATTTCCATAATGTCGATCTCACCGCAATAGGGCCAACTGACAGTAGAGAAATTTTGACCCAGCATCCACAGCGCTGGCCACAGACCTTTGCCTTCAGGTAAAGCGGCGCGAATATCCACACGACCATATTTAAAACTAAATTTATCCTTGGTGTTGATTCGCGATGAGGTATAACTACGGCCACCAAAGCTTTCTTTGCGCGCCTCGATAATCAGGTAGCCCCCCTCAACACTGGCATTCTCAGTGCCGTGGTACTGCAACTCGTTATTGCCCCAGCCATCGCCGCCAATATCATAGCCCCACTTTGAGTCGTCCAGAGCGCTGCCGGAAAATTCGTCCGACCAGAGCAAACTGTAACCAGCGTAGCTTTCCGGGCTGCTATTGCCGGTTAAGTCGGTCACGGCAACAGGCTCATCTGGCTGCGTTGGTGGTTCCACAACAGTCTCCACTGGCGCTGGAGTCGAGCTCGGAGCCGAGGCTGAACCGCCGCCTCCGCCACAGGAGGTAAGCGTAAAAGGGACTAGGCAAATAGCGATCAGTGATCTTAAGATTGAAGAGAGTTTGATAAAATTTACCCGCTTTTTTATAGTTTTTAGATATCTATATTCAAGCTGTGAAGAAATCAGATCCAGCTCTGTGAGGTGAACGATCTAAATAACAGGACCAACAGCGTCACTGAGTCACCGTTTAATAGTCGCGCTTCCAGCGCAACTGCGCGCTACCCACGCCCGCCTCACCGCCTGTGGAACTCTCCAGGGTTATGTTCGGCGCCAGCTCAATGGTGATATTGCCTTTCCAGGGCTGCGAGGGGTTAGGGGTGCGCTCAACCTCCAGGTAGACTTTTTCATTGAGGTATTTGCCGACCCCCAGATTTAAACCGGTCTCGCCATTGGCCCCTGCGCCGCTGCCAATATTTAAGCTATCGACGCCGAGCAGTTGCCGGGTTGAACCTATGGGATCAAATGTCCGACTGCTGCCACTGCGTAGACTCTGAACCGCCGCGGCTAACTGCAGTGCTTCAATCGGTGAAATGGTATCCAGGGATTTACCAAAAATAATAAATGCGATAATTTCATCTTCAGGCAGGGTCGGAACCGCAGACAGGCTAATATCTATGTCATCCGGAGTGCCCGAAATCCCCACATCAATCTGTTGCGCGCCCTTTTTATAGCTACCTGAAATATCCATAGCGATACTGTTGTTGGCAAAACTCACCTGACCTTTTTGCAACCTAAACTGCTTGCCAAACAACTCAAAGACACCGCGCACAGTTTTAAATTGGCCCTCGTACTGAAGTGCCTCGAGATCACCTTTGAGAACAATTTGGCCGCGTAATTCCGCCTCTAAACCGCGGCCGCGCAGGTAGGCTTGCTGGCTTGCACTAATCGCCAGGTCGACGCTGATCGCCGGCAGCAGAAATGGCGCCGCCGCAGACTGCGTCGCATCGGCTTGGGCAAACACTTCCTCCACCTTGAGGGCGGGGACGGCACTGGACAATGAATCCCCAAGCACGGCGGTAAAGGGCGACAGATCCAAAGCACCCGACAGCTTCAACTGTGTAAAATCCCCCCTCAGCCGCAGATCACCTGTGACTTCACTTTCGATATCAGAGCGGCGAATAAAATTGGCCTGCTGCGAGTGCAAACTGAGGTTGATCGCCCCGCTGTTAGACTGGCTGGGCAGCTCTACATCACCCTCTACAACGTAGCTGCCCGAACTGCCATCGCGCCCGACACAGCGCTCCACGACCAGCCTGACATGTTGCGCAGCAGATATTGCCGCGCCTAAACGACAGCCGATCTCATGCACTTCTGTACCACTGAGATGATTTTTATAGGCACCCCCAACCAGCTCCAGATAGCCCTCAATCATCGGCTCGGCGAGGGTTCCCCCGAGTTTTAAATCAGCCTGCACTCGACCCTGCAGACGCTGTATATCCTGATCAATTAAAAATGACAACGACTCTAGATCGAGGAGCCCTTCAAGCGACAGGGCAAGCGGCAGATCGGTGCCCTGAGTCGGCTGTGACAGATAGCCTATGTAGGGTTGCAGCGGCAGCGCCAAGATCAACTCGCCAGGGGTGCTGTTATTGCGCTGAAACCGCGAAACTAGCCTGAGGCTCTGCTGCTCGGTTGCCACCCGCAGCTGCCAAAGCCAATTGGCGAGTTGCTCTTCGCCCTGATCATAAGCACTGGCAGATGTGTAGCAAACTGCAGGTCACCGTTAAGCTGCGGCTGTTGTGGCGAACCTGAGAGTCTTAGCAGACCCTGAAAATGGCCCTCGGGCAACTCCAAGCCGGCGGCATGAAGAAGCTCCGCAGGCAACTGATTGAGCTGCATTGAGAGGTCAAACTGGGCCACAGAGTAGTCCCCCGCCAGCTCCAGAGTCGGCTTATCAAACAGTCTCAGCTCAAGGCTCTCGAGATGGCTTTGCTGGCCATCC
>CAJQJT010000154.1 GCA_905478725.1 uncultured Pseudomonadales bacterium | reverse complement strand
GTCTGGTATTTGACAAACGCCATGTCACCGAGCAGCTGATCAGCCAGCGCTGGCATATTTTGCAACAGCAGAACGCGCAGGTATTGGCGACCATGCAGATACCTAACCTGACCAGCCGTCTCAAGGAAATCAGCTGTCCAGTGCTGGCATTTTGGGGGCGCGAAGATGAGTTCTGCCCGGTGAGTGGCGCACTTGCACTACAGAGCGAGTGCCCGCAGGTCAAAGTCATTACCCTGAGCCAATGTGGTCACTGGGTGATGGTTGAACACCCCGAGATGTTCAATCGTGAATCACTTGAGTTTGTGGAGAGCGACTAAGATGGCCCTCACTAAACTCCAGCACCAAGACATTGGCTCAGCGCTCTATGCAGCCCTGCGCACCGGCACTACCTTGCCCCCCTTAACCGACAGCTATGCCTCTATCGAGATCGAAGATGGCTACCATATTTCACGCGCCATGTTGGCCTGTCGTATGGCCGACAACAATGAAACTGTGGTGGGTAAAAAAATTGGTGCTACCTCCGATGTGGTGCAAAAAATGCTCGGTGTGTTTCAGCCAGATTTTGGTTTTTTAACCAATACTATGGCCTATGGAAATGGTGCCGATATTCCCGTAGCAGGTAATTTGATTCAACCCCGCGCCGAGGGTGAAATTGCCTTTATTCTCAAGCAGGATTTGCGCGGCACTAATATCACCGAAGAGGACGTGTTGCGCGCCACTGACTTCATCACACCCTGCTTTGAAGTGGTTGACTCGCGGATCCACGACTGGAATATCAAGATTCAGGACACGGTTGCCGACAACGCCAGTTGCGGCGTCTATGTGTTGGGCAATGAGCGTATCGACCCCAATGGACTAAATCTCGCTGCACTGGAAATTGAAGTATTTAAAAACGGTCAGCCACTGAGTCGTGGTTTCGGCTCTGCCGTTCAGGGTAACCCACTGACCGCAGTGGTCTGGCTGGCCAACACCCTGGGCGCCTTTGATATCCCACTGCTGGCCGGGGAAGTTATTTTATCCGGCTCAGTTGTTCCCCTAGAACCAGTTGTTGCCGGTGACAGAATGTCACTCAACCTGACCGGAGAAGGTCTCACTACCTCAACTGTCAGCTGCCAATTTTTTTAACGAGAGAATGCCATGAGCAAAAAATTTAGAGCGGCCATTATAGGGCCGGGCAATATAGGTACGGATCTGTTAATGAAGTGTTTGCGCAGCGATATTATCGAGCCTGTGTGGATGGTTGGTATTGACGAATCACCCGGAATACAACGCGCCCGCGACTGGGGTCTGCAAGTGACCACTGGCGGTGTTGACGGCCTGATCGAAGCTCTCAGTCACCAGAATGAGGGGGAAGATAAGGTACATTTTGCCTTCGACGCCACCTCGGCTTACGTGCACGCGGAAAACTCACGCAAATTAAACGCCTTGGGCATTGTTATGATCGACCTGACGCCAGCGGCGATTGGTCCCTACTGCATCCCTCCGGTGAACCTAGACAGTCTCATGGCCAATGGCCCCATCGACAATGTCAATATGGTCACCTGTGGTGGCCAGGCAACCATTCCCCTGGTCCACGCAGTGAGCCGTGTGCAGACCGTTGACTACGCTGAAATTGTTGCCACCGTGGCCTCGCCCTCGGTGGGCATGGGTACCAGAGACAACATCGATGAATTTACTCGCACCACCTCCTCGGCGATTGTCGAAATTGGCGGCGCCAAAGAAGGCAAGGCGATTATTATTATCAACCCCGCCGAACCGCCTATTATTATGCGCGACACCATTCACTGCCTAACCAACGCCACCCCCGATCAAGCGGAAATCACCGCCTCGATCCACAGTATGATTGCCGATGTGCAGACCTATGTGCCCGGTTACCGCATGGCTAATCCGCCGGTATTTGATGGCAATCGTGTCACTGTGTCGGTAGAAGTTGAGGGCAAAGGAGACTTTCTGCCCAACTATGCAGGCAACCTCGACATTATGACTGCCGCTGGCCTGCGCACCGCAGAAATGATGGCTACACGCTGGTATAACGCCTCTAAGGAGACTCTGTAATGACAGGTTCAGTTGATAAAATCACCCTCCACGATATGAGCTTGCGCGACGGCATGCACCCCAAGCGCCATCAGATTTCCATCGAACAGATGGTTACCATTGCCGGAGGCTTGGATGACGCCGGCGTACCGCTAATTGAAGTCACCCATGGCGATGGTTTGGGCGGCGCATCGGTGAACTACGGTTTTCCTGCACACAGTGACGAAGAGTATCTCAAGGCTGTTGTGGGCACCGTCAAACAGGCAAAAATTTCGGCGCTACTGATTCCAGGAATCGGTACTGTAGATCACCTAAAAATGGCCGCAGACTGTGGTGTCAGCACCATTCGTGTCGCCACTCACTGCACCGAGGCCAATGTCTCACGCCAGCATATTGCCGAATCAAGCAAGATGGGCTTGGACACTGTGGGCTTCTTGATGATGGCCCATATGATCGAGCCACAGCAACTGCTCGAACAGGCACTGCTGATGGAATCCTACGGCGCTAACTGCATCTACTGCACCGACTCCGCGGGCTATATGCTGCCACCGGATGTTACTGCGAGCATTGGATTATTGCGTGCAAAGCTGTCGCCCAACACTGAAATTGGCTTTCACGGCCACCACAATATGGCCATGGGTGTGGGTAATTCTCTCGCCGCTATTGAGGCCGGAGCCAATCGTATCGATGGCTCAGCGGCAGGGCTCGGAGCTGGTGCCGGCAATACACCACTGGAAGTCATGGCGGCTGTATTAGACCGAATGAACATTCCCACAGGAGTGGATATTTTCAAACTCATGGATGTTGCCGAAGAGCTGGTTGTTCCGATGATGGATGACCCAATCCGCTTGAGTCGCGATGCACTGGTGCTTGGCTATGCCGGTTGTTACTCGTCATTCTTGCTGTTTGCGGAACGCGCCTCGGTCAAACATGGGGTGCCTGCCCACAAGATTTTATTGGAGATGGCCAATCGTAAAACCGTCGGTGGACAGGAAGATTTGATTGATGATGTTGCTCTTGAGCTGGCTCGCCAGGGATAGGTTTTCTGTGCTTAGGCGTTTAACAAGATTGATTGAATTGCTGTTTAGGTGTTTACTCTGTTAACAAATAAGAACAAAGATCGACTATGAAACAGCCAACCCTCGAAGAATTTTCTCTACTGCTGGGCAGTCTCTATGATGGCCATATTGAAGAAGATCCCTACAGCGCATTTCTAACCAGTTTGCGGGCAATTATCGACGCCAACTTTGCCTCTATCACTATGCGTGAG
>CAJQJT010000153.1 GCA_905478725.1 uncultured Pseudomonadales bacterium | reverse complement strand
GCACAAAAAAGCCAGCTGAGGCAATACCGCAGCCGGCGAATATAAAAACTAACTTAATCCAGCTTAATTGGTCGTCTTGCGAGCATCCTCATCTGGTTCAGACTGCTCAGCAGTAAACGAAGGTATGTCGTCATTAACCGCTTCTTCAGCATCGACAAACTCGCCCTCTTCAACCTCATCACCCTTTTTAACCTCGTCAACTGGACGGGCTGAATAGCCATCGGAAGACTCAACCGCCGGCCACTCATCAAAGGGAAAAGGTTTTTCTTCGCTGTTAAAGGTCAGGAACATCAGTGTTTGATAAACCCATTTACCCAAGCCCTGGCCAAGATTGCGCAGGTTATCGTTATCCGAACCGGTAAACAGCACAAACAAAAATTGCACCACGACGACCAGACTAATAATCAGTCGTGCAGCAACCAGCAGCAGACCAAATAACAGCATATAGGCGCCGCGGATCCAGGTATTGGCATTTAGTAAGGAGATTTTTTTATCGCTCATTTGATTTCACCATAAATTCAACATCAGTGTTTTGTTCTGCAACCATCATTGTTCGCAGAGACTCAACAATGGGTCGCTGCTCAAACATAGTGGCATACAGTGCCGAGGCCAATGGCATATAGATACCCAATTCATCAGCCCTCTCTTTAACTAGTCTAGTCGTATTTACACCTTCGGCCACTTGCCCGACATCAATAATCGCCTGCTCGAGGCTTTTGCCGCTTCCCAGAGCTAAACCAATACGGAAATTACGGCTCAAGGGAGAACTGCAGGTGACATAGAGATCGCCGACGCCACTGAGGCCTAAGAAGGTCAATGGGTTTGCGCCAAGGTGGCAGGCAAAGCGACTCATCTCAGCGAGACTGCGGGTCAGCACAACACTCTTGGTGTTTTGCCCGACCTTCATGGCCTCGGCAATGCCCGAGACAATGGCATAGATGTTTTTCAGCGCGCCAGCCAGTTCAACGCCGTAGCGATCGTGGTTGGCGTAAATTCTAAAATACTTTGAAGCCAGTATCTCTTGGGCGCGACTACAGACTTCATCGTGCTCACTGGCAATCACCGTGGCGGTGATTTCATAGTTGGCTATTTCTTTGGCCAGATTGGGACCACTGAGCACGCCGACTTTGGAGTCTGGCAATTCCTGCTCAAGGATCTGACTGGGCAGTGCAAAGCTGTCCGCCTCTATGCCTTTGGCGGTACTGATTAACAGCGCATCCTTGTTGATCCAAGGCTTGGCCAGTTGGGCCACCTGACGCAGTACACTACTGGGGATGGCGAAGAAGACGGTGTCTGCACCCTCTAAAGCCTGCTGCAGATCCGTGGTGAAACTAAGACTTGAATCAAACCGATAACCAGGCAGATAGGCGGAATTTTCTCCCGCCCCGGCAATAGCCTGCAATTGTTTGTCGCTGCGCATCCACAATGTGGTGGCAAAGCCGTTAACGGCGAGCATATTGGCGATCACGGTGCCGAAGCTACCGGCGCCCAATACGGCAATTTTATAGTTATTATTGGCTGTCAAAGAAACCCTACTCCAGATGGCTAAACACTTATCACTAAACACTGATGACTCATAAGCCAGCACTAAAAACTGCTGTGGCCAGCATTATAGGTGGATGTGCCACAGAGTGTAAGCCGCTATACAAAAAAGCACCCTTCATGAGCTATCACGAAGGGTGCTTTTGATTCTGCTGATAGCGCTATTAGGCGTCAAACATCAGGCTATTCAATTGCTGAACAAACTGCGCTGGATTTTCCAGAGGTCGACCCGCTGACAGTGCCGCCTGATCAAACAAAACACTGGCTAAGATCTTAGCCTTGCCTTCATCAGTCTCACCGTCGAGCTTGCTGACCAAAGGATGCTCTGGGTTGATTTCAAGAATCGGCTTCACTTCAGGCACAGGCTGGCCAGCTGCGGCCATAATCTTGCGCATCTGCTCACCCATGTCATCGGCGCCCACAACCAGACAGGCTGGTGAGCTAGTCAGTCGCGTAGTGGTGCGAACCTCTTCAACCTTGCCGTCTAACAGGGTATTAATACGCTTTAACAGAGTGCCCTGCTCGCTGTCGTCGCCTTCTTTCTTATCGGCGTCTTCAGCTTTCGGCTCTTCACCGGTGATTTTACTCAGGTCCAGTTCACCACGAGCGATATCCTGGAAGGACTTGCCGTCAAACTCATTGAGATAACCCATCATCCATTCATCGATGCGATCGGACATCAGGATCACTTCAACACCGTGTTTGCGGAAGATCTCCAAGTACGGGCTGTTGTTGATCACTGAGTGGCTGTCGCCAGTGAGGAAGTAGATCTTGTCCTGCCCTTCTTTCATGCGGCTGACATAATCGGTCAGGCTCACATCGGTAGCAGCAGAGTCACTGGTGGAGCTGGCAAAACGAAACAGCTTGGCGATTTTTTCGCGGTTGTTGTGGTCTTCGCTGGGGCCTTCTTTTAATACTGGGCCGAACTGGGTCCAGAACTTGGCGTACTTCTCTGGCTCGTTAGTGGCCATTTTGCCGAGCATATCCAGAACACGCTTGGTCAGTGCAGCACGAATGCTGTCAACCAGTGGAGTCTTCTGAAGAATTTCACGGGATACGTTGAGCGGCAGATCGGCACTGTCGAGCACACCCTTCACAAAGCGCAGGTACATGGGCATAAACTGTTCAGCGTCATCCATAATAAAGGTGCGCTTGATATACAGCTTGATACCGCGAGAGGCTTCACGCTGATACAGGTCCATTGGCGCCATGCCCGGAATATAAAGCAAACTAGTGTAATCCTGCTTGCCTTCAACGCGATTGTGGCTCCAAGCCAGTGGCTCGGCAAAGTCATGGGATACCAAGCGATAAAACTCTTTGTATTCGTCGTCGCTGACATCCTGACGCGAGCGCGTCCACAGAGCCTGGGCATCGTTCACTGCTTGCCACTCAGGTGCTTTGTCCACATCCACTACTTCGGCATCATCTGCAGAGGGGGCGGCAGGCATGTCCTGTTTGATCATTTCAACAGGGATAGCAATATGATCTGAGTACTTCTTAACGATGCTGCGCAGACGCCAGTCACTGGCGAACTCATGTTCTTCACTCTTAACATAC
>CAJQJT010000152.1 GCA_905478725.1 uncultured Pseudomonadales bacterium | reverse complement strand
AATGCGAGAGTGGCGGAATTGGTAGACGCGCTGGATTTAGGTTCCAGTGGGGCAACCCGTGCGAGTTCGAGTCTCGCCTTTCGTACCAAATTTAATCAGTATCATCGTGAGGAAAATCCATGCAGGTTTCCATCGAGTCTAGCACTGGTCTTGAGCGTCAACTTAAGATTGGTGTCCCTGCCGACCGTATAGAGAGTGAAGTCGCTCAGCGTCTTCAGAAAGCCACTAAAACCGTCAACATCAAAGGTTTTCGTAAGGGCAAAGTGCCTCTCAAAGTGGTCAAGCAGCAGTATGGCAAAGGTGTACGTCAGGAAGTGATTGGCGAAATCGTCAACTCAAGCTTCTACGAAGCCATTGCTCAAGAAAAACTGCAGCCAGTGGGTCAGCCTCGAATCGATGATATCAAGGATAGCGAAGGCCAGGATCTAGAATTCTTGGCAGTATTCGAAGTCTACCCAGAAGTTGCATTAGCTGACCTGAGCAAAGTGTCCATCACTCGTCCAGTGACCGATCTCAGTGATGCCGACTTGGATAAGATGATCGACGTCTTGCGCGATCAGCAAGCCACATTTGAAGCCTCAGACAAGCCTGCTGTAGATGGCGATCAGTTGAATATTGATTATGTGGGCACCAAAGGCGGCGAAGAGTTCGCTGGCGGCAAAGCTGAAGGCCAAGATTTAGTGTTGGGTTCAAACAGCATGATTCCTGGCTTTGAAGATGCTCTTGTTGGCGCGATTGCCGGTGATGAGAAAGTTCTCAAGCTTAAGTTTCCGAAAGATTATCACGCAGAAGAGCTCAAGGGCGCCAAGGTTGAATTCGCTGTTGTGGTTAATTCTGTGTCCTCTAAGCAGCTTCCAGAGATGGACGATGAGTTCTTTAAGCTCTACGGTGTCGATGCAGGCGGTGTAGAGAAGTTCCGCGAAGATGTGCAAAACAATATGGAACGTGAACTTCGCAATGCGGTTCGCACCAAAGTTAAAAATCGCGTGATGAACCAGCTGTTTGACCTAAACAAGGTCGAGTTGCCAGCTGTATTGGTCGATAACGAGATTACTCAGCTGAAGCAGCAGATGGTGCAGCAGTTTGGCGGTGGTCAGCAAATCGATTTAAGCATGCTTCCGGACGATATGTTTCGTGAGAAAGCCGAGCGTCGCGCAGCATTGGGTGTGATTGTCTCTGAAATTGTTAAAGTTGAAGAGCTTACTCCCGATGAAGATAGTGTCCGTGAAAGAATTAACGAGATCGCTTCAACTTATGAGCAGCCTAAGGAGGTTGTCGACTACTATTACAGCCAACAGCAGCTTTTGAGTTCTGTAGAGGCCGTGGTATTGGAAGATCAGGTAACTGAATTGGTATTGTCTAAGGCGAAAGTTGCTGACGAAACATGCTCCTATGAAGATGCTGTGAAGCCCGATCCAGAGCCAGGTGCTTAAGCTGCCTGATGCACGGAAACGGACTATAGTTATATTAATCTCGGGCACTGGGATCTGAGTGCCCGATTCGATGCGTATAGAACAGCGTAAGCATTGAAGAATGATAACGATAATAGCGAGGAAGCGATGAATTTTCAGCAACCAAATGCCGGGCACATGCACGACGTTCAATCCAGTGGCCTAGTGCCAATGGTAGTAGAGCAGACCTCACGTGGTGAGCGAGCCTATGATATTTACTCTAGGCTTCTAAAAGAGCGCGTGATTTTTTTGGTCGGTCAAGTTGAAGATCACATGGCCAACCTAATTGTTGCTCAGATGCTGTTCTTGGAATCCGAAAATCCCGATAAAGATATTCATCTCTATATCAATTCCCCTGGTGGCTCAGTCACTGCGGGTATGTCTATTTATGACACCATGCAATTTATTAAGCCAAACGTCAGCACTATGTGTATTGGTCAAGCAGCAAGTATGGGTGCTTTCTTACTCGCCTCTGGCGCAGAGGGCAAGCGCTTTTGCCTGCCAAACTCGCGCACTATGATTCACCAGCCAAGTGGTGGTGCTCAGGGTCAGGCGACTGATATACATATCCAGTCTCAGGAAATCCTTAAGATCAAGGCGCGCCTTAATGACTTAATGGCCAAGCACACTGGCCAGTCGGTTAAAAAGGTTACTGAAGACACTGAGCGTGACAATTTTATGAGTGCTGAAGAGTCTAAGGCCTATGGCCTAGTCGACGAAGTACTTGATAGGCGTGAACAGGGTAGCTAGACTTTTCTTTTAACCTCTAATGTTGAGGTTATCTGGCTGTTCTATATTGATTTTATTGGAGGCATACAATGAGCGATGATGACACTTTAGGGGAAGGCGGAAAGCTTCTCTTCTGTTCATTCTGTGGCAAGAACCAGAATGAAGTGCGACGTCTTATTGCAGGACCTTCAGTCTATATCTGTGACGAGTGTGTTGACCTCTGCAACGATATTATCTCTGAAGAGGCGGTAGTCGCCGAATCCACCGATGGCAATGATGAGCTGCCAATACCCTCTGATATTAAGGGCAATCTCGATGCCTATGTTATTGGTCAAGAGCGTGCCAAAAGAATCCTTTCCGTAGCGGTTTACAATCACTACAAGCGTCTGCAGGTTAGCGAATCCACTACCGACGGCTCTGAGGTTGAATTGGGCAAGAGTAATATTCTGCTGATTGGTCCGACGGGCAGTGGTAAAACTCTGCTGGCTGAGACTTTGGCGAGGATGCTAGACGTTCCTTTCACGATCGCCGACGCCACCACCCTGACAGAAGCGGGTTATGTCGGTGAAGATGTTGAAAACATTATTCAGAAGCTCTTGCAAAAGTGCGACTACGATGTCGAAAAAGCCCAGCGTGGTATTGTCTACATTGATGAAATCGATAAGATTTCACGAAAGTCTGACAATCCGTCAATCACTCGCGACGTGTCAGGTGAAGGCGTTCAGCAAGCACTGCTGAAGCTAATTGAGGGTACGGTTGCCTCAGTTCCACCTCAGGGTGGGCGCAAGCATCCACAGCAGGAGTTCCTGCAAGTTGATACCTCCAACATCCTGTTTATTTGTGGTGGTGCATTTGCCGGACTTGAGAAAGTTATCCGAGATCGGTCTGAGAAGGGCGGAATAGGCTTTAGTGCTGAAGTCAGCAGCAAAGACAGTCAGAAGTCGATTGGTGAAACACTGCTCGATGTCCAGCCTAGTGATTTGATTGGCTACGGTTTGATTCCTGAGTTTATCGGTCGTCTGCCTGTAGTGGCGACACTTCAAGAGTTGGATCGTGATGCGCTGGTTAATATTCTAGTAGAGCCAAAGAACGCGCTGTTCAAGCAATATCAAGCCTTGTTCTCTATGGAAGGCGTTGAACTCGATTTGCGTCGTGATGCGCTTGATGCCATTGCTGAAAAAGCTATTGAACGAAAGACCGGTGCCCGTGGCCTACGTTCTATTCTAGAAACTGTGTTGCTCGACACTATGTACCGAATACCTTCTGAACCCAGTGTGGTTAAGGTTGTGGTGGATGCAGCAGTGATCAATGGCGATAATGAGCCGTTGCTTGTTTATGAGCAAAACGATCAGAAACAGGCAAGCGATGAAGCCTAGGCGTCTGCTCTAGGGTGAGCTGAGTTAAAACTGTAGATCTAAAAAAGGCGACGTTAGTCGCCTTTTTTACGCCCTGAAAATTCGCTGTCAATTCATGCCTGAGTGAAAAACTGAATTTTCGTCAATTAAGCATGCCGCTAAGGTTGTTTTTCCTTCGCGAGTCCCAATATAAAAGATTAATCTGATAATAAAACTGAATTGGAGCGCAACGCTGCGCTCCCGACAATCTGAGGTAACCATGGCCGTTATACCTACTGAAACTACCGATATGATCTATCCGCTTTTGCCCTTGCGTGATGTGGTTGTCTACCCGCATATGGTTGTGCCGTTGTTTGTTGGTCGCGAAAAGTCGATTACGGCCCTAGAAGACGCCATGGAAAATGACAAGCAAGTTGTTTTACTGGCGCAGCGCAATCCTGCAGACGATAACCCTGAGCTCAAAGATCTTTATTCTGTGGGCACTCTAGCGACTATTTTACAGATGCTGAAACTGCCAGATGGCACTCTCAAAGTCTTGGTTGAAGGCGCTTCAAGGGTCAATTTGGTTGATGCTGCAGAGAGCGGTGCCTTTATGCAGACCAAGATTGAAGAGCTGCCCGATGGCGATCTTGATGAGCGCGAAGCTGAGGTCTTAACCCGCGCAGCTATGTCGCTGTTTGAGCAGTATGTCAATCTAAGCAAAAAAATCCCTGCTGAAGTAATCGCCACAGTTAGCGGCATCGAAGACGCTAACCGACTTGCCGATACTATTGCCTCCCACATGACCCTGAGTATTGAGCAGAAACAGGATGTGTTGGAAGTGGCCGACCTTACCGAGCGCTTCGAGCATCTGATGGGCTTAATGGAATCTGAGATTGATCTTTTTCAGATCGAACAGCGGATTCGCGGTCGCGTTAAAAAGCAAATGGAAAAGAGCCAGCGTGAGTATTACCTCAACGAACAGATGAAGGCTATTCAAAAAGAGTTGGGTGATATAGACGATGCTGGTTCTGAGATTGACCAGCTTGAAGCAAAAGTTGAAGAGGTGGGCATGCCAAAAGCCGCCCTCGAGAAGACCAAGTCTGAATTGAGCAAGCTCAAAATGATGTCGCCGATGTCAGCTGAGGCCTCGGTTTTGCGCAACTATATCGATTGGATGATTGGTGTACCCTGGAAAAAGCGCACCAGGGTTAAGCACAATTTGGTTGAAGCGCAACAGACTCTGGACCAAGACCATCATGGTTTAGAAGAAGTCAAAGAACGCATTCTCGAATTTTTGGCGGTTCAACAGCGAGTTAAAAAGCTTAAGGGTCCGGTATTGTGTTTGGTTGGGCCTCCTGGAGTGGGTAAGACGTCTCTTGGTGAATCCATAGCTCGAGCCACAGGTCGACAGTTTGTTCGTATGAGCCTCGGCGGCGTGCGCGACGAAGCGGAAATCCGCGGTCACCGCCGAACTTATATAGGTTCTCTGCCGGGCAAGGTGATTCAGAAGCTTTCAAAAGTGAAAGTTAAGAACCCTCTGTTCCTGCTTGACGAAATTGACAAGATGGGCATGGACCAGCGCGGCGATCCGGCATCGGCACTTTTAGAAGTGCTTGATCCAGAGCAGAACCATACTTTCAATGATCATTATCTGGAGGTGGATTACGATCTCTCTGATGTGATGTTTATCTGTACCGCCAACACAATGAATATTCCCGGCCCGCTACTGGACCGTATGGAAGTGATTCGTATCCCAGGCTACACCGAAGGTGAAAAGGTCGCTATTGCTGAAAAGTATCTAGTGCCCAAGCAGCGTAAAGCCAATGGTTTAAAAGAGTCTGAACTGGAGATTACTGAGGGCGCACTGCAAGACGCCATCAGATACTACACCAGAGAAGCCGGAGTGCGCGGACTGGATCGAGATATCGCTAAGATCTGTCGCAAAATTGTTACTGAGCATGTTCGTGATGGCGCAGCCTCAACCGACAGTGTTGGCTCTGAGCAGTTAGAGGCTCTGCTGGGTGTTCGGCGTTTTGACTATGGTCGTGCAGAAGCTGAAAACCAAATAGGGCAGGTGACTGGCCTAGCTTGGACTTCAGTAGGTGGTGAGCTGCTGACTATTGAATCTGCAGCAATCCCCGGTAAAGGCGGTGTGATCAAAACCGGTTCTCTAGGTGATGTGATGCAGGAATCCATTCAAGCGGCGCTGACAGTAGTTAGAAGCCGTGCAAAGGCCCTCGGTATACGTAAGGATTTCTATCGGGAGAATGATCTACACATTCATGTACCTGAGGGTGCTACGCCAAAAGACGGTCCTTCCGCTGGTGTTGGCATGTGCACGGCGTTGGTATCGGTTTTAACCGGTATTCCGGTTAAGGCAAACGTCGCCATGACCGGTGAGATAACCCTGCGCGGTCAGGTGTTGAAGATTGGTGGACTCAAGGAGAAGCTCCTTGCAGCCCATCGAGGCGGTATTACCACGGTGATCATTCCCGATGATAATGGTAGTGATTTGAAGGAGATACCGGACAATATTAAAGCTGATCTTACTATTTGCCAGGTGAAATGGATTGATGAGGTGTTGGCAATTGCTCTAGAGCATAATCCGGAATCTTTGAGCGACGAAGAATTTAATCGTAGCAGTGGGCCAAAGGATAATGACCAACAGTCCTCTAGGCCAAGCACCCACTAGATCTAAAGAAATCGGCTATTTCGGGGAAAGGAGCTTGACCATCGAAATAGCTATTGGTATAACGTATCCACGAATGAGCTTGAGACCAGATGTGTGGTGAGTTTGGACACAAAAAGCCTTTCTATTTGACAACGAAATTACTAATTCCAAAAAAAGGGGAATACCGTGAATAAATCTGAACTTATCGACGCAATCGCTGCTGGCGCAGACATTTCTAAAGCTTCTGCTGGACGTGCACTTGATTCAGCACTTGAAGCAGTAACTGGATCACTGAAGAATGGCGATCAGGTTTCATTAGTCGGCTTCGGTACTTTTGCTGTTAAGCATCGTGCAGCTCGTGCTGGTCGCAACCCGCAGACTGGTCAAGAA
>CAJQJT010000151.1 GCA_905478725.1 uncultured Pseudomonadales bacterium | reverse complement strand
GGAGTTGCTAGACCCTTTAACCGAGACAATGCCCACCAAGCGGTCTATGGGAATATCCGCCAGAGCCGAGGCCGACAGATCTTCGCCAACCAAAATAATACGTCTCGGCAGGGGCTGGGTGTTTTGTTGATTGCGCTGCAGGTAACCCAGCACACGACGACCTAAATCATTGACGTCGGCGGCGCGCTCTCGAAGATAGGGATCGTCCATTTTGCGGAAAGTGCGCACATGCTTAAGGATCACCGAACTCCAGGCGCTCTGCGCAGCCTGACCGTCAACAATCGCCGCGATCACTTCGCCACCCAGGGAATGGTCATCAAGCATGCGACTATAAACATCAAATAGCGCGATCTCTTCCGAGCTCAGCTTGCCCTCGAGCCCCTTGCTGAGATTACGCATATCGTCTTTGGCGGACTCCAGTGCGGTGCGGAAGATTCCAATCTCGGCAGGAATGTCTGCGGCAAAGCGCTCGGGAACAGATTTGAGATCTGCAGTCGGGGCAACCAATACAACCCGGCCAATACCTACACCAGGTGAACTGGGAATACCGCGAAATAACGCTTCGCGAAGTCTCTCACCCCCAGCTGAAGCCAATTGACGCAGTGCACCTGTGGCTTCTGCATGGGCAATAGCGCCAGATAGCTGGGCGCAGACAGTGACCACGAAGGCTTCTTCTTCACTCTCAAAACGTCTCTGAGTTTCCTGCTGCAGCACTAGGATACCGAGGACCTTGCGGTGATGAATTATTGGCACACCCAAAAAGGAGTGAAAAGGGCTCTCGCCAGTCTCTTCGAAATAGGCAAAGTTCGGGTGCTTGTCGGCATCTTTTAAATTAAGCGGTTCTTCTCGAGCGGCAACCAGACCCACCAGACCCTCGCGCATGGCTAAACGGACATTGCCAATGGACTCTTGGCGCAGACCTTCGGTGGCCATAAGCACGTAGCGCTGATCGGACTCGTCGAATAGGTAGACCGAACAGACTCCAGCCTGCATGGCCGAGCGCACTTCTTTGACGATAATTGTCAGCACCTCGCCAAGACTGCGGGCACTGTTCACTTCCTGCACTATATTGCGCAGCGACGCCAACATAGCTAGAGGTCCTTAGAGAATGAATGCTGCAAGCGGGCATTGCCGGAGGAGAATTCCTGCAATGCATTGCGGTAAATAGTGCGCTTAAAGGAGATAACTGAATTGACTGGATACCAGTAGTTAACCCATTGCCAATCATCGAATTCGGGCGTGCCGCTGGTATCAAACCGAATACTTGCAGGATCACAGGTCATCTGCAGATAAAACCAGCGTTGTTTTTGGCCGATACACAGAGGCTTGGAGTGTTTGCGCTGCATCTGCTCGGGAATGTTGTAACGCAACCAGCGCTTGGAACGCTGGAGGATTTTGACATCATCAGACTTGAGGCCGACCTCTTCATAGAGTTCGCGATAGAGCGCATCCTCCACAGACTCGCCGTGATCTATTCCGCCCTGAGGAAACTGCCAAGCCTGCTGGCCCACCCGTTTTGCCCAGAATAGACGACCATTGCCATCACCTATAACAATAGCGACGTTGGAGCGATAACCATCCTTATCAACCAATTCAATTACACCCTTTTATGCAAGCAAAAACGCCGAAGCATTGTTCCATAGTCTGCCGGTATCGGCAATTTTCTCTTGAGACAACCATGCGCTATGGTTATCCTCTCGGGCTAAAACCCAATTGGACTCTAAGTTATGGCACTGGCTATTTTCGACCTCGACAACACATTGATCTCTGGTGACAGTGATCACAGCTGGGGCGAATTTTTAGTCTCTGAGCAACTTGTTGATGCCCAGCAGTTCAAGAAAGCGAATGATCAATTCTACGCTGATTACGTCGCCGGTAGTTTGGATATTTTTGCCTATCTTGAATTTTCTTTGCAGCCTTTGACTGAAATGTCCATGACAGAACTGGCAGAACTGCATAAACGTTTTATGCAGCAGGTCATTGCACCCATGCAACTGGCGAAAGCTCAGGCTCTGCTGCAACAGCACCGCGACGTCGGCGACCGACTGCTGATAATCACCGCCACCAATCGCTTTATTGTCGAGCCAATCTGCCACAGCCTCGGCGTAAACGAGCTGTTAGCCACCGACCCGCAAATCGTCGACGGTCGCTACAATGGTAAAATCGATGGGGTTCCAACCTATCAAGAGGGCAAGGTGGTGCGACTTAATGCCTGGCTTAAAGAACAGAACGAGACACTTGAAGATAGTTGGTTTTACAGTGACTCGATCAATGACCTACCACTGCTGCTGGAAGTTGACCATGCGGTGGCTGTAGATCCCTGCCCAGCGTTGCAAATAGTAGCTGAAGAAAAAAACTGGCAGATTATCTCGCTGCGGGATTAAAAATCCCTCGAGTAATAGCTCCGAGTAAAACATTCCAATAAGGCACAAAAAAACCCCGACCATTTAAAGCCGGGGTTTTTTGTGGTGGTCTGGATGGCGGACATTCTGCCTGGCCAACTGCCCACCATTTTTCTCTTGAACTTATTCTTCTACAGCGGCAGCGTAAGCTTCGGCGTCCATCAGGTCACTCATGCTGGCGACATCTGTGGGCATAACACGAAATAACCAGCCATCGCCATAAGGAGAGCTATTAACCGTTTCTGGCTCATCTTCAAGGGCCGGGTTAATTTCTGTTACATCACCGGTAACCGGCGAATATATATCCGAGGCCGCTTTAACCGATTCGATCACGGCAACTTCAGCACCGGCGTCAACATGGGCACCCACTTCGGGCAGCTCTATGTAGACCACATCGCCCAGCGCATCCTGTGCGTGATCGGTAATCCCGACAACAACGCTGCCGTCGCTTTCCAATCTAGTCCACTCGTGACTGCTGGCGTATTTCAATTCTGCTGGAAACTCGCTCATTAAGTTCTCTCCTGAAACGCTTCAATAAGATTAATAAAACCAAGACCATGTTTAAGACGGTCTTTAAGACCATAGTCTTCAAACCGGCATTTTACTGATGAACAGGCAGAAAGATAAAGATATTTTCATAACTAATGACCACAAGATTTAAAAGTGTAAAATACCGGCCTTCAAAAAGGACCTCGCGCCAGCGCCCAACATTATTACAGGAGTTGCTTTATGCAGCACATGTCTTCGACCATCAGATCATTCTTTGGCCTACTTTTACTCTCATCATCTGCAGCCATCGCCGATCAACTAGCATTGACCAATGGCGATGTTATCAACGGAACAATGCAGGAAAAAACTGAGGATCAGGTACTTTGGTTATCGGATAATTTTGGCTTGTTGGCCATAGACAAGGCACGCATTGCGACCCTTAATGGCGCGACTCTGGATGCGCCCACTACAGTACTATTTAGCAATACCTACCATGGCGATCTGTCCTTTACTGGCGGCTATTCCAGCGGCAATATCAAACGTGAAGACTGGGATCTCGACGGCGATGTGGAGTGGCGGCACGGTGATTTTCGCCATAGCTCTGAAATCAATTTTGAAAGTCACAGCCTCGACGACTCAAGACCAGCCGAGCAATATGACCTAGGCTACAGCGTCGATTGGTTTTTTCAGGATAAGTGGTTCTGGAGCAATGCCCTATCCTGGGGAGCTAATGATGATCGCTCGATCGATCAGTTCTACTCCGTAGGTAGCGCAATAGGTCGCCAGTTTTGGGATTCGGAAATTACCTCTCTCTCGGCCGAGACCGGTTTGCTGTGGATCAGTGAAGACCTTAAAGATCAGACCAGCGATCGCCGACTGACCTGGAGCTGGGCGGCAGACTATCGACGTATGCTGGGCAACAACATGGAAATTTTCCACCGCCATGGACTGTTGGTAGCCCTGACAGATATGAGTGATTCGGAACTCAATGCGGACATCGGGTTAAAGGTGCCGGTCGTGGCAAATCTGTTTACCGAGCTCAAGCTGGAATGGACCTATGATAATCAGCCACCACTAGGGACGCGCTCTTCTGATAGCCAGCTGACCATAGGGGTTAATTACAGCTGGTAGCTCTCGTAGCTGGACGTTAATCGCTAGCGCATCAATTGAATCGGCGGTTCCTGTAACGCGGCAAACTGCTCGCGCAGCTGCAGAATATGCTCGCTCCAGTAACGGGGAGTGTTGAACCAGGTAAAGGCCCGGGGGAAAGCCGGGTCGGTCCAGCGCTTGGCGATCCAGGCGCTGTGATGCATGATCCGCAATGTGCGCATCACCTCGATAAGTCTGAGTTCACGGACATCGAAGTCATAAAACTCGCTATAACCTTCCACTAGCTCTGCGATCTGCAGGGTCTGCTCCTGGCGATCACCTGACAACAGCATCCATAAATCTTGGATCGCTGGCGCCATGCGCGCATCGTCAAAATCGACAAAATGGGGATTGTCATCACGCCAAAGAATATTTCCTGAGTGGCAGTCGCCATGAACACGAATATGATTAATCTCGCCATAATCCGCGAGAATTTCCTCAACCTTCTTCATGATATCCAGTGCTAGAGAATCATAAGCCGGACGCAGGCCCTCAGGAATAAACTGCTCGCTGATCAACTTGTAGGAATTCCAGCCAAAGGCTTTGCTATCTAACTTAGGCCGATATTTAAACGGCTTAGTAGCGCCAATACCGTGGATACGTCCCATCAATCGGCCAAGAATAAAGAGATTGTCGAGGTTATCCAGCTCTGGCGCACGACCGCCCTTGCGCTGAAAAAGGGCAAAACTAAAGCCGCCAAATTCACTCAGACTATTGCCCTCAGCGTTGCACCATGGCGGTACCACAGGCAATTCTTGATCCACCAACTGAAAGCAAAATTCATGCTCCTCAAGGATTTGCTCGCGACTCCAGCGATCCGGACGATAGAACTTGGCAATCATCGGCGTCTCGTCTTCGATGCCCACCTGATAGACACGGTTTTCATAGCTGTTAAGTGCCAGCAGGCGCCCATCACTGACAAAACCGGCACTTTCAACGGCGTCGATCAGTAAGTCGGGGCTAAGACTATCAAAAGGATGAGCATTCGAATCGGACATTGGGGCAACCATTAACTAAGTTGCGTGGAGTTTACACTGATGAGTTCAGTCCGGAGAGACTTTTGAACGCAGGGACTTCTGCTTGCCATGTTGGGTCTTTTTATCCATGCGCCGACGCTGGGAACCTTTGGTCGGCTTAGTCGGCCTGCGAACCTTTGGTGTGTAGCTCACTTCAACCAGTAGCTGAACTAGTCGATCCAAGGCTTCCTGGCGATTTTTTTCCTGACTACGGGTAGTTTGCGCCTTGATAACAATCACACCGTCTTTCGAAATGCGCTGATCGCTGAGCTTTAACAGGCGCTGCTTAAATAATGCAGGCAGGGATGACTGTCTTACATCAAAGCGCAGATGAATCGCCGAAGAGACTTTGTTGACATTCTGGCCGCCAGGACCCTGCGAGCGCACCGCCGACAGCTCAATCTCGCTATCGGGAATCGATACTCCAGCAGTGACATACAACATGGCTAGGCAGTGGCCTCAATAAATTCAAAGCGAGCAACAGTTTTACCCTCAAGCTCAAGGGTTTCCATAAACATGTTCAGGGGGCGAACCCAGAGATTGAAATCCCCATAGAGTGTTTTATAAACTGCCATCATTTCCTCTGTCTCACTGTGCTGAGCTACGCCAATTACTTCGTAGAGGTTACCTTTGTAGTGCTTGTAAATTCCTGGGGCCAATTTCATATTAAGGTTTTTCTTTTATAGTAGTGGATAGATTAATTTTATTCGACAGACTCAATTGCAGCTCATCACCCAGCGCCAAAGGTCCAACCCCAGCGGGGGTGCCTGTAAGCACAATGTCGCCTGGCTGTAGTGTGAAGAACTGACTGATATAGGCCAACAGCGGCAACACAGGTGTCAACATATCGACACTGTTGCCATCCTGTTTTAATTGACCGTTTTGACGCAGCTGAAACTGCTGACTCTGCAACTGGTCCACTGGCACTGTAACAAAGGCGGATGTGGGGCATGCGCCATCAAAGGCCTTGGCTTTTTCCCAGGGCAGACTTTTCTGTTTCAACTCCGCCTGCAAATCACGCAGGGTTAAATCCAGAGCAATACCAATACCTGCAATGGCATCAGCTGCCTGCCGCTCAGAACAACTGCTTAGAGGCTGGCCAATTAAAATGGCCATCTCTGCCTCAAAGTGACAGGAGCCCCAAGCGGTTGGAATTACCACCGGCCCATCTAGCGTGACCAGCGCGGTGCTCGGCTTAATAAATAGTACCGGCTCGGTGGGGATGGGATTATTTAGCTCTTTGGCATGGTCGGCATAATTTCTGCCGACGCAGACAATTTTGCCTAGGGGCAATAGCGCAGGGGCACCATCGACAATATGCATGTAATCTGACATTGAGTTTCCTTAGGACAAGATAAGAAAGTAAGCAAAATAGAACGGGCGAACACCACAGGCTGATAATAGGAACAAAGAGCCAACGCTCCTCAGAAAATGACCGGCCTGTTGTCATTGAGCAGCAGCGCACCTTTAACCACCCGGTAAATCGCCCACAGAGTGAGGATCCCCCAGACCAACCAGCCCAGTAGTAACAGCCAGGATATTAGACCCACTACCCACCACAGCAATCCATACCAAAAAGTATTTAGCTGCCAGCGAAAGTGAGTTTCCAGCCAGGTGCCTCGAACACTGTCACGCTTAATATAGTTGACCATCATTGCAGCAATCCAGGTTAGCCCTCCGGTAACGAAACCAAAGCCCTGCAGTATATAGACGAGAAACGCGAGGTTTTTGCGCTCTGCCAACGAGGGATCGAGGAACTCCGAGTCGGTAACATCGTCATTGGTGATCATTAGGTTTACTCTTCTAACTTAGGGGCTTGATGCAGCCCTAATTGGTAAAAGGCTAATCAACAGTCAAACAACTTGCCCGGATTCATAACATGGTTGGGATCGAAGGCTCGCTTAATACTACGCATCATATCCATTTCGACTGCAGACCGGGAGTAGTGAAGATAATCTTTCTTCAGTAACCCAACTCCATGCTCAGCGGAAACACTGCCTTCGTGTTTGGCTAATAGCTGGCCAATCTCAGCGCTGACATTAACACATTTGCGATGGAACTGATCAACTGAAAGAACCTCTGGCTTAAGGATATTAAGGTGCAAATTGCCGTCACCTATATGGCCGTACCAGATTATTTCAAAATCTGGATACTGCCCTATAACCAACTGATCCACCTCCCGAAGAAAATCCGCCATTCTCGAGATGCGCACTGAGATATCGTTTTTATAGGGCTGCCATTGCCAGAGGGTCTCGGAAATATCCTCACGCAGTTTCCACAGGCTTTTCGCCTGAGACAGACTTTGGCTAATCACCCCATCCGTCACCCAACCTTTATTCACACAGCGTTCAAACAACGCCATCGCCTTATCCACAACCTCTGGGCTGCAGTGTTCGAACTCGAGCAGTGCGTAAAAAGCGGTCTCGGTCTGAAACGGCACTGCATGTCCGCGATGGGCGACGACTTTGTCGAGAGCCTGCTGAGAGAAAAATTCAAAGGCACTGAGATCTAGGTCGCGACTAAAGCAGGCCAGCACATCGACAATCTCAGCAAAATTTTCAATCCCCAACACCATCACTGATGACTCCAGGGGAGCGCGGGCCAGCTGAATAGTAGCTTCGCAGATCAGCCCCAAGGTTCCCTCAGAACCAATAAACAGGTGGCGTAGATCGTAACCTGTATTATTTTTTGCCAGCCCTTTATTGAGCTCAATAATATCACCGGCCCCGTTGACCACCTTGAGGCCGGCAACCCAATTGCGGGTCATGCCGTACTTGATCACTTTGATGCCGCCGGCATTGGTGGCTATATTGCCGCCAATCTGACTAGACCCCGAAGAAGCAAAATCCACCGGATAAAACAGTCCCTGCTCTTCGGCGAATTGCTGTAACTGGCCAGTTATCATTCCCGCACCCACTGTGACACTGCGATCCATAGGGTTAAATTCAATCACCTGATTCATCCGATCTAGAGCCACTACCAGCTCACCATCCTTTGCCACGGCACCACCGCTGAGGCCAGTTCTTCCACCGGAGGGCACAATGGCCAAATTGCATTGATTAGCGAGGCGCACAATAGATTGCACTTCCTCCACTGTTTCCGGCAGAACTACCGCGCAGGGTGCCGCTTGCCACAAAGTCGTGCGATCGACACCAAAACGCTGTAAATCATCGGCTCCGAGGAGTAACCGCGACTCACCAACAATGGCGATTAGTTGCTCAATAATCGGCTGGGATAACATTTTGATTGATCCTTTTGATCGGCAAACGATAGACAGAAATTAACGGAATGGTTTTGTCGGCGTTTCTAAGGCCGTAATAATATCATCGCGTTCTCGAGTTCAATCCGTTTTCGCCGCTAAAAAAGCACTTTTGACCTCAAAAGACTCTTCACAGTGACTCCACAACGACTCCATTAGTGCTCAACAAAGCTGACCGTAAAGTAACGCGCCGACGAAAAAAAACTACTACCGGCACCATTTCGGCACTCAACCTTGTCCTAAATCAACAAAATTGGTTAAAAAATGATCAAAACAGCAGTTTATTTGATTAAAGGTCGTGCAAATATTAGCCAAATCAAGAAAAACCCAATACACTGCGCGGTCTGAATTGACGGTTGCACACTTTAGTGTCTGTTGAGACAGTAATGCCTTTATAAGATGACTGTTGCGTAAAGCAAGTTTGGTTCTAATATAAAGGTGTAGGCTAGCCCCGTTACGA
Source organism: uncultured Pseudomonadales bacterium (assembly GCA_905478725.1). Lineage (GTDB taxonomy): Bacteria > Pseudomonadota > Gammaproteobacteria > Pseudomonadales > Porticoccaceae > HTCC2207. The sequence continues at coordinate 162 of CAJQJT010000151.1, read as the reverse complement.
GGCTGGATATTTTAAATGCCTTAAACGGTACACATTTTTTTATAAGTGAGGTTAGTTATGTCGGATAGAGTTTCTGGCACTGTTAAGTGGTTCAACGACAGTAAAGGTTTTGGTTTCATCGAGCAAGAAGGCGGCGGTGACGTATTTGTTCACCACAGCGCA
>CAJQJT010000150.1 GCA_905478725.1 uncultured Pseudomonadales bacterium | reverse complement strand
CGCTTTAGTTATTCTCGCTTTGAAGACGACAGTAGCAGTTGGGATATAGGTCGGCTGTCGCCTTGATTAATTATTAACCGCCGCTAATACCGTATTGCTGTAACCACTAAACACCGATCTCCAGCCGGTGTTTTTACGTTTATTTCATCGTCGATCGACTTGCCCACCAGTGCCCGAGCTATGGGTGAGTCGATGCTGATCCAGTTGAGCGCCGAATCAATCTCATCGGAACCCACTAATCGATACACATGCTCGTCGCCACTGGCTTCATCTTCCACAGTGACCCAAGCGGCAAAAAATACCTTTGATGGATCTCTAGGTTTGTCTTCAACAATGGTGGCTTCTTCTATGCGCTTGGTGAGATAGCGCACACGGCTGTCTATTTCCCGCAGGCGGCGTTTGCCGTAAATATAGTCACCGTTCTCCGAGCGATCGCCATTTTTGGCTGCCTCGTGAACTATATGAGTGACCTTGGGCCGCTCAATTTTCCACAGCTGATGCACCTCGGCGCGCATCTTACTGGCACCCTCTGGGGTGATATAGGGGGAGCTTTTCGGTGAGGGAGGGCGATAGCGACCCATGGCTTAGGTTCCATCTGTTAAGTTGAATACATCACGATAGAAGGCCAGTTCGCTCTCCATTGCGTGAATGATATTGTCCGCCTTTCTAAAGCCATGACCCTCATCGGGGAAGGTGATATGGGCGACTTTAATGCCTTTGTCTTGCAGCAGTTTAACCATCATCTCCGCTTGATTGGGGGGCACTACTTTGTCTTCTAAGCCCTGCAAAAAAATCACCGGGCAGTTGAGGCTCTGGGCGTGATGGATCGGTGAGCGTTCAAGGTAGATATCTCTGCGCTCGGGATAGGGACCAATCAGGCTATCCATATAGCGTGATTCAAATTTGTGCGTGTCTTTGGCTAAGGTTTCCAAGTCGCCAATACCATAGAGGCTGGCGCCTGCCTGAAAGGTATCGGTAAAGGTCAGCGCCGAGAGCACGGTGTAACCACCAGCACTGCCGCCCCGGATTAGACAGCGCTGAGGGTCGATCATCTGCTGCTCGGTGAGATAGCGGATGGCGTGTTGAGTATCTTCGACATCGGCAATGCCCCAGGCGCCCGCCAATGAATGGCGGTAGGCGCGACCAAAGCCGGTGCTGCCGCGATAGTTAATATCCACCACCGCAAAGCCACGGTTGCACCAGTACTGCAGTTTAAGGTTTAGACCACTGTCGGTGGCACCGGTGGGGCCGCCGTGACAGAGGGCGATCACCGGTGGTAATTCGCCTGCGAGACCGCAGTATTGGCCATTGGTTGGGGGATAATAAAAAGCGTGAACCTGCTGGCTGTCGGCATGGTCGCCACTGGCAAATAAAATCGATTGCGGTTCGGCGAGGTCCTCAGGGTCCAGTGCCAGGGTGGCAGGGGAGTAGACTGACTCCACGGCAGCACAGGGACTAATGCTGATTAGTTCGCTGGGCAGCGCCGCGGCACCGGCGACGACAAAGAGTTTGTCTTGATGACAGGTCAAGGCCTGCATGCTGCTGTAATGGCAGTCTATTTGGTTCAGTTGACCTGAGGCTATGTCAATAAAACCACTGTGCCAGATACCTTTGGTAGTCCAGATGCAGGCAATGTTATTGGTATCAATAAAGTCATAGGTCGTCATGCCAAACTGCCATAGAGGCGTGGCAAATTCGCTGTCCATTTCTAGTACTGAAAGGACGGCGCCCTTTTCAATGCGGTAAATATTCCACCAGTTATTTTTGTCCGAGACAAAATAGAGCTGATTGTCTGGCGACCACTGGGGCTGAAAAATGGCTTCGCTGTTATCTGCGCCAGCGATCAAGGTTTGATCGGCTAGAGCGCCATCTGCGAGATTGGCTTGCCATAGTTGGGTACTGTCCCAAGGCATATTCGGGTGCTGCCACTCTATCCAGCAAAGCTGTTTGCTGTCGGGGCTGATGCGAGGGTAGGCGTAAAAGTCTGCGCCGCTAACCAGAGTGCTGAGGCTGCCATCGCTGATGGCAATGCTGACCAGTGTGTTTTCCGGTTCGCGATCTTGATGATGAACTTCACAGACGGCAATAAGCCGCTGGCGCGCTGGATCAAGAATGAGGTCAGCAAAGCGTGGACCCTTTTCAGTGATAGCGATGGGCTGTTTTTTTTCGGTGAGTGACAGCTGATAAATACGCTGGTCGGCGGCATTTACAAAATACAGATAATTCTCATCTGCGGCATAGGCCATGCCGCCATATTCATGTACTCGGCTGCTATGGTTGAAGGGTGCTGGGAGCAAGTCTCGAATACTGCCATCGGCCTCGCGGCACATAATGACATTGCGACCCGCTTCCCAGGGACGACTTTCAATCCAGAGCAAGCGCTCGCCGTGGGACTGAAGAAAATTTAATCCCGGCGCTGCACGGGTTATTAACTCTGCGCTAATTGCCGATGGCCAGCTGCCATAGGCTTTGGGTGTTTTGTTCATATCAGCCACCCGCTAGTTTGACATTGTGGCCGAGCTTTTCCAGCGTAGCTTTGAGGGTCTCGCGATGATCGCCCTGAATTTCAATCACGCCATCTTTGACTGTGCCACCGGTAGAGCATTTCTGTTTAAGCTGCTTGGCCAGTGTTTTTAAGTCGCCAGCTGCCAGGCCCAACCCAGAGACCGTGGTGACACCTTTGCCTTTGCGACCCTTAGTTTCGCGACGAATGCGCACAGTACCGTCGCTCTCGGCGATCTGCTCTGTGGGTGCCTGTTTAATGCGCCCTGAATCTGTGGAGTACACTAATCGCGATTCGTTATTTGCCATCTGAGCTCTCAGTTAATTTGTTAAGAGGATCTTACCAATATGCTGGCTAGATTCCATTAGCGCATGTCCTTTATGGGCCTCAGACAGTGGAAAGCGACTGTGAACCACGGGCTTAAATTTGCCCTCGGCGATTAATGGCCAGACCTGAGATTCAACACCGGCGGCAATGCGCGCTTTATTTTCCAGAGACTGAGCGCGCAGAGTGGAGCCGGTTAAGACGATCTGTTTGAGCATTAAAGGCAGCAGATCCAACTCGGCTTTTGAACCACGCAAAAAGGCAATGCTGACAATTCTCGCCTGAGGTGCGCAGGCACTGAAGTTACGCTGCATATAGTCACCGCCGACCATATCCAAGATCACGTTGACGCCGCTGCCAGTCAACTCCTGACAGACCTCAACAAAGTCCTGTTGATTGTAATTGATCGCTTTGACCGCCCCCAGCTCTTCACAGACCGCACACTTTTCATCGGAGCCCGCTGTGGTGATGACATTTACACCCATGGCCGTGGCCATCTGAATCGCCGTGGTACCAATACCGCTGGAACCGCCGTGAACTAGCAGCCATTCACCGGCTTTTAACTCCGCGCGCTCAAACAGATTGTGCCAAACCGTAAAGCAGGTCTCAGGCAATGCCGCAGCATCGACTAGATCTAGTCCCTCAGGAATGGGTAAGCACAGAGACTCCTCGGCAATCGCATACTCGGCGTAGCCACCGCCAGACAATAGCGCGCAGACCTGATCACCAATAGCGTAATCCTCGACTCCAGAGCCTATAGCGACCACCGTACCCGAGACTTCGAGGCCGGGGATATCGGTAACACCTGGGGGTGGCGGATAAAAGCCCATGCGTTGAAATACATCTGGGCGATTGATGCCCGCTGCTGCGACTTGAATCAGTAGCTGGTTATCGCCTGGTTGCGGCATGGCTCGCAAGGCGGGCTTTAAAACTTCTGGGCCGCCTGGCTGGGTGATTTCGATGCTGGTTTGGCTGTCGGGGAGGCTGCTAGGTGAGAACATAG
>CAJQJT010000149.1 GCA_905478725.1 uncultured Pseudomonadales bacterium | reverse complement strand
CATGAGCAAGACGCCGTCAAAGCAGCCGTAGGGTACGGGTACACGCACATTGGCGGCGGCGAGTTTGTAGAGGGCGTCGACTTCGGCGTTCTGCCAGGTTTCTTCTTGCTGCTTGCGGCCAAATCTTGAGCCTTTTTCCATGGCGCGTTGGCGGCGACTGTTGCGGACCTTGCGGCCTTCTTGATAGGTGACAGCCTGTTTAAAGCTGCGCTTGCTGGCTTCTTTATAGACCTTGGCACAGCGTATTTCCGAGCCGCAGCGCACCACAAAAACAGCGGCTTCTTTGCCGCTCATCAATGGGCGAATAACTTCATCGACAATACCATCGTCGATTAGCGGCTGAATGCGTTTCGGAACTTTCATACTTTCATACTTTCTATACGCCCTTATATCCTTATGCCTTTAACTCTTATGCTTGTCGCATAGCGTTCAGGCTGGCTCTTTTATACCGCGATTATCTCGTGATGAGAATAGCGTATCAATAAAAAAGCCGCTGACAAATATCAGCGGCTTAATGCCCCTCTGGTTCACCCCACTAGTGCTTTAATCCAATTTTCGGATTGGTGGCGGTGTTCGGGCGGTTATTTTTTTCCCCTATCCTTTCTTATTATTATAGATCATACCCCCTCTCATCGTGCTCTGCGAGATCAAGACCCATAGTTTCGTCTTCTTCGTCAATACGCAATCCTAACATGGCATCAACTAGTTTTAACAGTACAAATGTCACAATAGCAGTATAGGCAAATGTGGCAACAATACCGATGATTTGAACCTGTACCTGTGAGGCCATGTTCATACCTTCGTTGTAACCCTGGCCGCTAAACACGCCGAGAGCGTCAGAGGCGAAGATGCCAGCGAGGAGCGTACCCAGTATTCCGCCGACTCCGTGAACCGGAAAAACGTCCAGCGAATCATCAATTTTCCAGCGCTGCTTGATCGCCTGAGTGGCGTAATAACAGATCACACCTGCGCTTAAGCCGATCAACAGTGCGCCGCCGGGACCCACAAAACCTGAGGCTGGGGTAATAGTACCCAAACCAGCAACCATGCCAGTGACTATACCCAATACCGAAGGCTTGCCGTGTTTGACCCATTCCATGGTCATCCAGGCCAGTGAGCCAGCTGCAGCGGAAATATGCGTTACCAGCATTGCCATACCGGCATCGCCATTGGCGGCAAGAGCAGAGCCACCGTTAAAGCCAAACCAACCGACCCAGAGCATACCGGCGCCAGTCACAGTCATGGTCAGGTTGTGTGGAGGCATTGCCTGCTGTGGGAAACCTTTGCGATTGCCCAGTACCAGAGCGGCAACCAAGGCGCCAACACCAGCAGTAATATGCACAACAGTACCGCCGGCAAAATCCAACAGACCCATCTCGCCGAGCCAGCCGCCGCCCCAAACCCAGTGGGTGATTGGAGAGTAAACAGCAACTAACCAGAGGGCACTAAATAGCAACATAGCGCTAAAGCGCATACGCTCGGCAAAGGCACCAACGATCAGTGCTGGGGTGATCACAGCAAAAGTCATTTGGAATAGGGCAAATACTGACTCGGGAATGTCCCCAGCCATGGTGTCTTCTTTGATATTACCCATCAAGATATTGTCTAGATTACCGATCCAGGCGTTCATGGAACCGCCGTCGCCGAATGCCAGGCTGTAACCAAAGGCAAACCAGATAATCGATGCCAGGCAGGTGATGGCAAAACATTGCATCAATACCGAGAGCACATTCTTTGAACGAACCAGGCCACCATAGAACAATGACAGACCAGGAATGGTCATAAACAGCACCAATGCTGTAGAGGTTAAGATCCAAGAAGTGTTTGCAGCGTTCAGTTCGTCAGCAAATACCTGGGTTGAAAATGTTGCTGCCAGGAGCGCAAAAGCGACTGCTGCGAGTTGGCGGTATCGAAGTAACATGGACTTTCCTCTTTAGTAACGCACCAAAAAAGCGCGTTAAATTGTTAGGTAGTAGTTTTGCGCACTATGTATGTGCTGTTTTTATGTAAAAAGGCCTATAAAGGGTCTCGCTGCACAGAATAAAGCAATTTTTATGCCATTAAATTCAGTTGCGCACTAAAGTGATGCATCACGGAGTTTATCTCGCGGTCTATACTTCATGAACAGTCCCAGGGCTGTCGGCAGCCGGTCAGGAGTTGTCGTGCTAAATGGAGTAACCTATGCCTAGCAGCAAAAAGACAGATGAACGCAATGAGCTAAAAATCCGACTCGAAGAGTTACATGATCAGCTGGTTAAATCCTCACATGTCAGTGCCGCCGACAAGGATATGTTGGGCAAGATGGTGGTGGGTGTGCTGCAGCTTGAGAAGGTTCAGGGTGAAGAGGCGCAGCAAGACATAGCGGAAGCGCCCCCTGAGGCTATTGATGATCAGGGTTTGCGTGATACCTTAGAGCAGAAAAGCCTCGAGTATGAAGCTCAACATCCAAAATTAGCTTTTGCCCTGCGGCAAATACTAGACATCCTTACCCGAATGGGGATCTAATAACGCCTGCTTACCTCGGGCCCGTGGGCTAACCCATAACAATAATTAAAACGACGAATTCTATGTTGAAAAAAACCTTTACTATTTTTATCTCAGGGTCCTTTCTGCTGTCGATTGTTTTTTTGTTGTCAGCCTGTTCAGGGCACAGCCCTTCTGACTCGTCTCGCTTGTCTTCAGGCCCAGATGGGGAATATATCGGCTGGCACTGTGAGGGTGCGATTGAGTCAAGTGATAACTGGAACTGTTCCGAACAGCTGCTCAAGGGCGGGGAGTTGGTCTCTCCGGTTGTGGTTGAAGCCGAGGCGGTTGAACTCAATAATTCAGAGCCAGCCGAAATAACCTTGGATACCAGTGTCCCTGATGCTGATCTGGCCGAGGAAGAGGGCGCTATAGATAAACCACTTATTAAAGTGTTGGCGTTTGATATCAGCGCCAAGGGTTACACCGTGCAGCTAGGTGCTTACTTAAGTCAAAAAATGGCGGAGCAGGCGGCAGACAATATTAGTCTCACAGAGGGGGAACTGGTGGTGCGCGATATAGTCGATGGTGAACGCTACCTGTTTGTTTTGGTCTACGGACAATACCCATCCCGTGAGCAGGCCGAAGTAGCCCTTGAGCAACTAATTGAGCTAAACCCGGGATTAAATTATTGGATTCGGACTATTAAATCTATGCGCCAAAGAGATTGAACACAATAGGAACGAAAGAGCTTTGCTCTTTCAGGGTGACAATAGGGAATTGTGTTGGAACTTTAAGCCCGCAATTTGTCGCTCGAAACACTTCACCCTGTCATCCTGCGCGAAGTCGAAGGATCTCCTGCACTATGCAACTTCAATCAACGAACGCCCGTATCCCCAGCCGGGCCCTACTCAACCTGCAATAAGACCCTTCTGACTATCTTGACCCGGAGAGTCCCGAATCACTGCTATATCTGTTAGCTGCAACGCTTTAAATAAGGTATAAAAGAGCTCGCCTAGAACAATAATGTCCAATCTTCTTACGAGACCTTCTATGAGCACCCATCAGCCGGCCGCCGCGCAGCTTATTTTTCGCCTGTTCAAATACACTGTCTATACGCTGCTAACCTACAATATTTATCTTTTCTTCCAAGAAGAATGGCTGGCTACAGAGCAGACTTTTAGTCAGGGTGTTATTTTAGTCGATCTCATTTCTGGGTTTGCTGCCACTATAGATACTGCGGCCTGGGTTGTGCTGCTGCTGTTGTTTGAGCTGGAGACCTCGGTTATTGATGATCGCGTGTTGCGACAGCCCAGGGTCAAGTTTGGCTTTATTGCTCTTCGGGTGGTTTCCTACAGCTTTATTCTCTACGCCTTTTACGGCTATTTTGACAAGATGCTGCTGACCTATGATATCAGCCCCTTTGCTCTTGAGGCTGTGGTCGACAATCTCTGTGCTCTGGTGGGGCAGGGCTATGCCAGCATAATAACCCTCGATGAATATCCGCTTTTGGATGCTCAGACTTGTGTGGCGCTGAATGGTCAAGACCTCTATAGGCTCAATGGTCAGCAGGTGATTGGCACATTACAAGACTGGCAGGCAGTGCAGTGGTTGGCTTGGGTTGATGTGATCAACTCTATTACTTGGGTTGGCGTGGTGATTATTTTGGAAGTGGATGTCTGGCTGCAGTTGCAGGGACGCTTTCAGGGTAGGCTGGTGACTCTGAGTAATCTGATCAAGGCTCTGTTTTACGGCGTGCTGTTTGCCGCAGCGGCCTACTGGGGAGTCCTTGGCGACTTCTTGGATTTTTGGGATGCGTTTATGTGGCTGGTGGCCTTTGTGTTTATTGAGATGAATCTATTTCGTTGGCAGGCTGAGACTAGTTCGGAGTAGAGTTTGCTTGGTAGAAATCAGTGGCTCTAGCTATCTAGAGCCACTAAAACTTCAACTACATTGCCAGAATGGCGAGAGTTAGCTTAGACAGACAGGTTAACTTGCCGCGATCATCTTCTAATCGAATCTCCCAAATATGCGAGCGGCGACCCAAGTGAATCGGTCGCGCGGTACCAGTGACCAGCCCACTTGAGACGGGTCGCAGATGACTGGCGCTAACTTCTTGGCCGAGACATTTGGTAGTAGAAAAATCAATGACATGAGCACCGGCAATACTGCCCAGTGTCTCTGCAAGCACAACATTGGCACCGCCGTGAACCACGCCATAGGGCTGAAAGGTTCGTGCATCAGCGGGCATGGTACCGGTTAAAAAATCATCACCGACTTCGGTAATCATAATTCCCAGGTGCTCAACAATAGTACCGCTGTTCATCTTGCCATTTATCATTTCAAGCTCGGGTCGGTTGTGCCAAATACTGCTGCTCATAGTCATTCCTTACGCTCTCAGGCGCTTATATTTAACTCTGGTCGGTTGTGAGTCTGTACCTTTACGGCGAATATAATCTTCGTGGTATTCGCTGTAACCGCCGGCAAAAAACTCCATATGGCTATCGCCTTCATAAGCCAAGATGTGTGTGGCAATACGGTCTAGGAACCAGCGGTCGTGAGAGATAACCATGACACAGCCAGGGAAGGAGAGAATCGCTTCTTCCAGGGCGCGCAAGGTTTCAATATCCAGATCGTTGGACGGCTCATCGAGGAGCAAGACATTGGCGCCCTGTTTTAAGGTGTTGGCCAAATGCAGACGACCGCGTTCACCACCTGAGAGTTCGCCAACGCGCTTCTGCTGGTCGGAACCGCGGAAGTTAAAGCGTCCGGCATAAGCTCGTGAAGAGACCTCATAGTTGCCGATAGTGATCATGTCGTGACCGCCGGAAATGGCTTCCCAGACATTGTGGTTATCGTTCAGGGAGTCGCGACTCTGCTCAACATAGGCCACCTTGACTGATTCACCCATGGTCACGGTACCGCTATCTGGCGTTTCAGTGCCGGCAATCATTCTGAATAATGTGGATTTACCAGCACCATTGCCACCGATAATGCCGACTACGGAACCCTTAGGAATAGACACAGAGAAGTCTTCGATCAGCACCTGATCGCCAAAGCCTTTGCAGACATTGTCGAGCACAATGACCTTGTCACCTAGGCGCTCGCCTGGGGCTATATAGATTTCATTGGTCTCGTTGCGTGATTGGAATTCCTGCGAGTTCAACTCGTCGAAGCGAGCCAGTCGTGCCTTGCTCTTGGCCTGACGGCCCTTGGTGTTTTGACGAACCCATTCCAGTTCTTGCTTTAGTGCCTTCTGTCGAGTGGCCTCTTGCTTGGATTCGGTTTTCAGGCGACGGACTTTGCCATCTAGCCAAGTGGAATAGTTACCCTCGTAAGGAATGCCGTGGCCGCGATCAAGCTCGAGAATCCAGCCGGCAACGTTATCGAGGAAATAACGATCGTGGGTTACTGCAACCACGGTACCCGCAAATTCTTC
>CAJQJT010000148.1 GCA_905478725.1 uncultured Pseudomonadales bacterium | reverse complement strand
GAGAGAGTATTCCACACCTTAGTTTGGGCGAGGGGCTGGCTGAGCTCTGGAATGCAGTGTCGATCTATTTGTTTAGAGATTCGGTGTTGGCTGTCTATCAGGCAGTGGTCACTGATCAGGAAATTCGCAAGCAGCAGGGCATAGCCGCAAGCCAAACCCTTAAAGCCCATATCGCCAGTCCGGAAGTGGTGATCGACAGAGCCAACCAGCAGATTGTGATGTTCTTTCATGGTCAGCGTGACAGCCTTTCCCAGGTTAGCGGTGTGGCGACATCGACTAACGGACTCGAGTTTACTGCTAGCGAGAAAAAGCTCGGTGCGGTCTATTTGCGCAGCTTTGTCTATAAAGACCAATATTACTTTTTAGCCGCTCCCGGCATTCTCTATCGCAGTGATGAATTGCTCGGCGACTATGAGCCGCGGGGTAAATCATTGTTTGGTAACAATACGCGACACAGTGCAGTGCTATTGCAAGGTGATCTGCTTACTGTGGTTTGGTCCCGGGTCGGCGATGCACCGGAACGGCTGTTAGTTTCAACAGTGGGCCTCTCGTCTTCCGACTGGGACGATTGGGTGCCAACCTATCCAACTGAGCTATTAAGAGGAGAGCAGCCCTGGGAGGGCAGTGAGCTACCTGTGCTGTCATCTCTCCGTGGTGAGACTAATGAGCCGATTAATGATCTGCGCGATCCGGATATCTTTGTCGACGTCGACGGCCAGGTCTATCTGGTTTATGTGGCAGCGGGTGAGCAGTCGATTGGGGTTGTGGGTTTAAGTAATACAGCGCCATAGCCGCGCCACAGTCGTGCGCTAGTAATTGAGAAATGGAGTGAAATTCAGTGTAGGGGTACATTGAATAAGATTGGGGTTGAGCTGTTGGTGAGTATTAAAACAACTGCCAAAATAATTAATGATAAAAATAAAAGTGAAACTTTATGAATAACCAAACTAGCGTATCTGAGCTGTCTTTATCCGGGCTACCTTTGTCCGAGCTACCTTTCTCCGAACAGAAACTCATCGAACTCAATGCTGAGGATGGATTTACCAGTCTGGTTGATGGCTTTAATCGAGCCTGTGAAAAATTCCCGGAGCGTCCCGCGTTTACCTGTCTTGGACAGACTCTCTGCTTTAGCGAAATTGAGCAGCTGAGTCGTCAATTCGGCTGTTACTTACTCGAGCATTGCGGCCTGGTTGCCGGCGATCGTGTCGCGGTACAGTTGCCCAATATCAGCCAGTTTCCCATTGCGGTCTGGGGCATATTGCGCGCTGGCTTGGTGGTGGTGAATACCAACCCTATGTACACAGCTCGAGAGCAGCTGCACCAATTTAATGATTCCGGTGCCAAGGCTTTGGTGGTGCTCAGTGACCTATTGCCAGTCACCGAACAGGTGATCCCGCAAACTGGTGTTGAGACTGTGATTGCCACCAGCGCAATTGATTTATTACAGCCTCAGCCATTGCCAGCCAGCAGTCTGACTAATCTGGTTAGCTTTACTGATGCCCTGGCTCTGGGTGCGGATAAGCTGTTACCGGAGAGAACCTCTTCCATGTCTGAGGTGGCTGTCCTGCAATACACTGGCGGCACCACTGGTCCTTCCAAGGGCGCTATTCTGACCCATGGCAACATCTTTGGCGGTGTGCGCATGTCCAAGCTGAGTGTCGACTTCAGTGATGAAGCCGTACCGGATCTGTTGATTGCCCCTATGCCTCTCTACCATGTCTTTGGTTTTACCATGAATGTGGTCAGCAGCTTTCTCGGTGGCAGTCACTCAGTGTTAATCCCCAATGCTCGTGATATCGACAGCATGGTCACGACCATGAAGCAGCACCAGCTCACTACCATGGCCGGTATCACCACTTTGCTACAGGGCTTGATGCGTCATCCGCAGTTCGATGAAATCGATTTCTCTCGACTTAAAGGCATTATTGTTGGCGGTGCGGCGCTGGTGAAAGAGGTGGGCGATGAGTGGGAAACCCGCACCGGTGCGCCGGTGTTTGAAGGTTACGGACTCTCTGAGACCACCGCGGTATTAACCTGTAATGGTCCCGATAAAAGTCGTGTCGGCACTGTGGGTCTGCCGATGCTCTATCAGGAAGTGAAACTGATTGATGCTCAGGGCAATGCTGTTGCCACTGGCGAGCGCGGTGAGGTTTGCTGTCGCGGCGCCCATGTTATGCAGGGCTATTGGAATCGTCCTGATGCCACGGCAGAGGCACTGGACGGGGATGGCTGGTTCCGCACCGGTGATATTGGTGTGATGGCCGAGGACGGAATGTTGACCATTGTCGACCGCCTAAAAGATATGGTGATTGTCTCGGGCTTTAACGTCTACCCCAATGAAATTGAAGATGTGGCCTATGGTCACGGCGACATTATTGAATGTGCTGTGGTCGGTGTTGCTGACGAGCGAACCGGTGAAGCGGTGAAGCTGTTTGTGGTCTCGACCAACCCGGATCTCAGTGAACAGCAGGTAAAGGATTTCTGCCGTGAGCAGTTAACCGCTTATAAAGTACCCAAGCATGTGGTCTTTATGGATGAGTTACCAAAATCGCCAGTGGGCAAAATTCTCCGTCGCGAGTTGCGTGACTAATGCAGAATCGCCAGTGAGAAAAATATGATTGAAGCAGGAAATACCCAGTACGCTCTGAGCAATGGGCTAAAGATCGCTTACGAATCCTTTGGTAACCCAGAGGATCCA
>CAJQJT010000147.1 GCA_905478725.1 uncultured Pseudomonadales bacterium | reverse complement strand
CCTCAAGCACACCTTGATTTCAGAGCAGCTCAGCTCGCGCGCCTTGAAGACCCTTCAAAGCCGCGCCCTAGCCTGCCTGTCTATCCAGACTCGGAGCTCTATGAGATCATCGCCAACAATCAGTACAGGTTACAGCAGGAGCGTGGTGCAGATATTACAATCTTCTCACCGCGCGCTTCAGCTATGGAACCCCACATTGGCGATACTGAAACCTCTATCGACTGGGCCCAAGCCTGCAACAATATGATTAAACGAACAGTCGACCTTTTCCCCGATAATTTTGTCGGTGTCTGCCAGCTGCCCCAGCAAGTAAAAAACGATAAACCCGCCGGCCTCGAGGACGCGATTGAAGAACTTGAACGCTGTGTACTCGAACTCGGATTTATCGGCTGCAATCTCAACCCTGACCCGTCTGGAGGACACTTTTCAGCGCCACCTTTAACCGACCGCTACTGGTATCCACTCTACGAAAAAATGGTCGAGCTCCGAGTACCGGCCATGATCCATGTGTCGGGCTCATGTAATACGTGCCTCCATGCCACAGGTTCTTATTACATGGCCGCCGACACCAATGCCTTTATGAACCTAATTACAGGGGATTTGTTTGCCGACTTTCCTGAGCTGAATTTTGTGATACCCCACGGTGGAGGAGCCGTGCCATATCATTGGGGCCGATACCGCGGGCTAGCAGATATGTTGGGCAAGCCAACCCTCGACAAACATCTGATGCAAAATGTCTACTTTGATACCTGCGTTTACCATCAACCGGGCATTGATCTGCTATGCGAAGTCATAGATCCAAAAAACATTCTGTTTGCCTCTGAGATGATCGGCGCTGTCCGCTGTATTGATCCAGAGACAGGTTTCTATTTCGATGACACCAAACGGTATCTGGAAAATCTCGATCTTACAGCTGATGCTCGGCACGATATTTTCGAAGGTAACGCTCGCCGTATTTATCCGCGGCTTGACGAACTACTGAAAGGACGGGGATTATGACTTTTATAAGAAACCGCTGGTATATCGCAGCCTGGGACGGTGAGGTTGCCAACGCTCCTCTCTCCAGAAAAATCTGCGGTGAGACTATTGTTCTCTACCGAAAACTTAATGGCAGTGTTGTGGCCTTGCGCGATGCCTGTCCCCATCGCCTGCTTCCTCTCTCCCTTGGCACTCGGGAGGGGGACAACCTCCGTTGTAAGTATCATGGCATGCTGATCGGACCTGATGGCAGTCCAGAGGAAATGCCTTTGACAAATCAGCGGGTCAACAAACAAATCTGTACTCAAAGCTACAATGTGGTGGAAAAGTACCGCTATATCTGGGTCTGGATTGGAGAGCAAGATAGGGCTGATCCAGAGATGGTTCCCGATTTCTGGCCCTGCGATAGCGAAGGCTGGGTCTTCGACGGTGGCTATTCGCATGTGCAGTGCGATTATCGCCTCTTTATCGATAACCTTATGGATCTTACCCATGAGACATACGTCCATGCTGGGTCTATTGGCCAGAAGGAGATAATGGAAAGTCCGTTAGAAACCTCTGTAAATGGGAATAAAGTGACTCTTTCGAGATGGATACCTAATATATCGCCGCCACCCTTTTGGCGCGACGCGCTGCAAAAGGACACTCAAGTTGATCGCTGGCAAATCTGCGAATTCATCGAACCCTGTTCGGTCAATATAGACGTTGGTGTTTCGCCCATTGAGAATCTTGACTCGCTTGAGGAGCATAATTCCGGCGTACGAGGATTTGTTATCGATTCTATGACACCGGAAACCGAAGAGAGCTGTCACTACTTCTGGGGCATGGCACGTAATTTCAGAATTGACGACCAAGGCCTGACACAGCGTATCCGAGCCGGACAAGCGGCAATTTTTCATGAAGATATAGAGATACTTGAGCGTCAACAGCAATCAATTGCCGATAATCCTGATATGGCCTTGAGGGTTCTTTCCATTGATTCCGGCGGCGCCCATGCCAGACGCAGTATTTCTAAATTGATGGCAATCGAAAATGGATAGAAATAATCAAGACTACAAAGCGGCTTTCGGTGATATTCCTGGCACACTTGTCTTTACAGCAGAGAGAGCGAGGAAAGGTTACTGGCTCAATCAGTTTTGTATGTCACTTATGAAGCCCGAAAATCGCAAAAGATGGCTCGCTAACGAACAAGACTACTTGCGCGATTGGAAAATCACGACCGAACAAAAAGCCGCGCTTCTGGCCCGCGACTATAACCAACTCCTCGCGTTGGGCGGCAATATTTACTACCTCGCAAAAGTATTTTCAACCGACGGCCTCTCTTTTGTTCAAGCCGTGTCAACCATGACAGGTATGACAGTTGAAGATTACCAAGCCATGATGGCAGCCGGCGGCCGGTCACCAGATGGCGTTCGATCGATAAAAGAGGGCAAATAGCATGGCTAAAATAACGGCGGGTGTCGCCACAAGTCACGTTCCACTGATTGGCGTCGGCATTGACCAAGGCAAGTGTGAAGAGCCCTATTTTCAGCCTATTTTTGCAGGCTACGATTGGACAAAAGAGTGGATTGCAAAGCCAGAGAACAGACCAGATGTTGTGATTCTTGTCTATAACGATCACGCATCGGCTTTTGGGCAAGAGATTATTCCAACATTCGCCATTGGCTGCGCGGAAGAGTTCACCTCCGCCGACGAAGGTTGGGGGCCTAGACCCGTGCCAAAGATCAAGAATCATCCAGATTTGGCGTGGCATATTGCTGAAAATCTTATTCTGGATGAGTTCGACATGACCATCATTAACGAGATGGATGTCGATCATGGTCTCACAGTGCCGCTTTCGGCCATATTCGGTCAACCTGACGCTTGGCCAGCGCTAATTGTTCCCATCATGATCAATGTAGTGACCTACCCTATCGCCTCCGGCGATCGGTGTTTCCGTCTGGGACAATCTATTAAACGCGCAGTTGAGCGCTTCCCCAGCGATCTCAACGTGCAAATTTGGGGCACTGGTGGAATGAGTCACCAACTCCAGGGTCCCCGGGCAGGATTGATCAATCAAAAATGGGATCAGACGTTTTTGGATGATCTAACTGCAGACCCTGAACGCTTGCGTCAAATACCGCATATCGAATACCTGCGTGAGGCAGGCTCAGAGGGGATCGAGCTAGTCATGTGGCTGGTTATGCTCGGCGCGCTAACAAACCCTAAAGAATTACATCGTCATTATCACGTGCCCGCGTCCAATACGGCGCTAGGACACATTGTGCTGGAGAATGGAAAATGAAAATAGTTGTTGCTGGAGAAGGTGCCTTCGGTCGAAAGCATTTAGAAGCCCTGAGGAATGTTGAGAACATAGAGGTAGTATCACTCGCTGGCGGTGTTGAGTCCGCAACTCAAGATGTCGCGAGAGATTTTGATATCCCGCACTGGTCACTGGATCTAGCAGAGTGCCTCAACCAACCAGGTGTTGAAGCCGCTATATTAGTCACACCCACACCGCTGCATGCGGCTCAGGCCATGCAAGTATTGGACGCCGGAAAACATCTATTTGTTGAAATACCAATGGCAGACAATATCGAGGATTCAAGGGCTCTTGCCGCGAAGGTCGAAGCCACTGGATTGACCGCAATGGTTGGACATGTCCGTCGCTTTAATCCTCCGCACCAATGGGTGCACAACAAAGTGGTTGGCGGAGAACTGAGTATCCAGCAAATGGATATTCAAACCTTCTTTTTCCGTAGAACCAATGTTAACGCGCTGGGAGAACCCCGCAGCTGGACCGACCACTTGTTATGGCACCATGCCGCCCATTCGATCGACTTGTTCAAGTATCAAACCGGTGAAGAGATCACCGAGGTATATGCCGTGGCTGGTCCGGTTAATCCGAACCTCGGCATATATATGGACATGGGAATCGTGATGCGAACCGGCAGTGGAAAAATTTGTAACCTGTCTCTTTCGTTTAACAACGATGGACCGCTCGGTACCGAGTTTCGCTACATTTGCGACAATGGAACCTACACTGCGTTTTACGATGATATGAAAAGTGGAAAGGGCGAGGTTATCGATGTATCCGGCATCGATGTGTCCACCAATGGCATCGAACTAATGCAGAGGGAATTCTTTTCTGCTATCAAAGAGGGCAGAGAGCCCAACGGATCCGTTGCTCAAATCTTATCCACTATGGAAGTGATGGAAAAAATCCAGCAAATGGTTGATTCAAGTGGTATGAAGTGTAACGAATGAAAGCTGAGGTTATTATTGTTGGCGCAGGGCCATCTGGCTTGATGCTTGGCCATCTGCTCGCTCAAGCTGGTATAGACGCTGTTATCCTTGAGCGCCAGCCAGCCCAGTATGTTTTATCACGTATTCGCGCGGGCGTGCTCGAGCAAGGCACTGTAGATATCCTGGCTCAGCTAAACCTAGATACACGACTACAAAAAGAAGGGCTGACCCATGATTTTGTCTCCCTAACCGATCGTGACAGATTGATCAAAATCCCCGTCCAAGAATTAACTGGTAAGCATGTGGTTGTTTACGGCCAAACAGAAATTACCAAAGACTTAATGGATGCCGCGCCATCCCGTGGCGTGCAAACTATTTATGAGGCGGCCGATGTCGCCCTGCATGATATCGAGGGCACCAGACCCTATGTAACCTATCGGAAGAACGGCATCGAGCACCGTATAGATGGACGCTTTATTGTTGGCTGCGACGGCTATCACGGCGTGTCGAGACAAGCCATACCGGCTTGCGCAGGCTCGTCCGTAGAGAGCATTTATCCCTTTGGCTGGCTGGGCATTCTCGCCGATGTCCCGCCCTGCGCCGACGAGGTTGTCTACGCCAGCCATGATAATGGCTTTGCGCTTGCCTCGATGCGATCAAACAGTCGCAGCCGCTATTACCTTCAGGTGCCAACCAGTGAGCAAATAGAGCATTGGCCTGATGACCGCATCTGGGATGAACTTAAAATTCGTCTCGGCGCCACATTCGCCACAAGCATTACCACAGGCCCTTCAATTGAAAAATCCATAGCACCCCTGCGATCATTTATTTTCGAAACCATGAGATACGGCAGTCTCTTTCTAGCAGGAGACGCGGCCCATATTGTGCCACCAACCGGCGCCAAGGGGCTAAATCTGGCCGCTTCGGATATTGGGTTTTTGGCTCCGGCACTGATCGCTTATTTTAGGGAAAAAAACACTATAGGCATTCAAGCCTATGAGAGTAAAGCACTGACAAGAGTTTGGAAGTCATCACGCTTTGCCTGGTACCTCACCAAACTTATGCACAACTTCCCCGAGGATGGCGAATTTGGGCGCAAAATGCAGATAGCAGAGCTGAGTTATGTCGCCAGCTCACGAGCTGCCCAGACGACAATCGCTGAAAACTATATTGGGCTACTTTGATAAGCGACTTGACAGTCGCCCGCCGAAAGTAGTTCCAGCAGACTACTTTCTCTTAAGACCCTATCCGCTTAAGTAGCCCCTGTTAGTCACTCTTTGGTGGTGGCGGCCCCGGAACAAACACACCGTTTTCAAGAGCATATGAATCCCAAGCGGATACAAGGCGTTCAAGAATCTGGGTATTTTCGCCGCTCACGTCACGGCTCTCAGCCAAGTCATTTGCGAGATTGTAAAGCTTCCAGGTTGATGGGGATTTACGGTCGCCATTGTCTTTGTTGTAGACCGCTTTCCAATCCCCCACTCGAATACCGCGCTGGAAGTGTAACTCCCAGGCAAGTGCATCAGTATCTGAGCGCACAGAGTCACGCGATCCGTCTAAAATGGGCTGCCATGACTTTCCAGACGGCGTAGCAATCTCACCCGCCACTGGCTCTGGGCTATTTGAGACTTGGCCAATAGAAGCCTGTGCAATATCCACAACTGTTGGCATAACATCTCGAACCGATAGAGCACTGGAAATGATTCTCTGACCTTTGATACTGGGCCCAGAGATAAAGGCGGGAACTCTCACGCCACCCTCTTCTGCATCTCCCTTGGTCTTGCGAAATGGTGCCATTGCGGCTTGCGCCCATTGGCTGCCATAGGTAATAAAGCTTTCTCCCGTTCCCATCTTTGATAAGTCGGCGTTGGCTGATTCTACCGTCGCGAGAACCTTGGCTTTATAATGCTGGGGAGTCGAGCTGGCCGTCCTCGTTATAAGAGATCTAGCTTCGATACCCTCAGCACCGTTGTCCGACATAAAAATGACAACTGTATTATCGTAGTCGCCGTTGGCACGAAGCTCTTTTAGCACCTTACCAACATTCTGATCCAACGAGTCCACCATGGCCGCGTAAATTTCCATGTTGCGCGATTCAATCTTGCGCTGG
>CAJQJT010000146.1 GCA_905478725.1 uncultured Pseudomonadales bacterium | reverse complement strand
AACACCTAGCCGCAATCTTGGGTTAAAGGTTGGGCTTTTGACAACTAAAAAATATTATCAAGCTCTCGTCCATATGGACGATTACCCAATTAAGCTGCCTAATATACTAGGTTGACATTAATGTCGGAGTAACCGCGCATGGCATCGTCAGTTGAATACAAGTTGGGGCCCCACACTTTCCCGCGAGGGTGGTTTGTTGTGGCCGAGAGCTCTGAATTAGATAAGGGTGCCATGGCAGTGCGTTTTTGGGGTCGCGACCTGGCTCTGTATCGCGGCGAGAGTGGTCGCCCGGTAATGCTGGATGCCTACTGCAAGCATATGGGCACTCATCTAACCGCCAGTGACTCGGCGATGATCGTGGTCAATGGCCATCAGATTGAAGGTGACTCCATTCGCTGCCCCTATCACGGCTGGCGCTACAACTCTGCCGGCGATGTGGATGATATTCCCTATTTTGAAGGTCCATGCCCAAAGTCCGCGTCAATTCGTTCCTATCCGGTAGTGGACAATATGGGCTGCATTATGGCCTGGTTCGATGAGGACGGTGCTGAGCCGGATTACGCTGTGCCAAGCCTGCCTGAGTGGAATGATCCCCAGTGGATTCACTGGCAGCTCGATCACCTGGGTGAGTTGGATGTTCATCCCCAGGAAATTCTCGACAATATGAGCGACATTCGCCATTTGGGGCCCACCCACGGCGCCCCTGCAGAATATTTTGAAAATGAGGCCAAGGACCATCTCTATATTCAGCGTCAGGGCGGTCCCATGCAGCTCTATGGCGGTGTCATGCTGTTTACCAGCACCTGGTACACCGGCCCTGGCATCCTGCTCTCCAAACAGGTCTTTGGCGATGCCTTACAGTATGAATTTATTGCCAACACACCAGTGGATGACGGTGTTAGCAAGTGTTGGCACGGTTGTTTAGTTAAGGCCTCGTCCACCGAGATTACTGAAGAGGATCGCGAGATGGCGCGACAGAGCCAAGCCGGTGCGCTGGGCGCCTTTGCCACTGACTTTCAAATTTGGCGTAACAAAAAACCCGCCTTGACCATTATGCAGCTAAAGACTGACGGGCCTTTCCGTATCGGTCGCAAATGGTATTCTCAGTTCTATGCTGCGCGGGAGAATGTCGCCGCGATCCAAGCTGAGGTCAATGGCAGTCATCTGGTCAAAGGTGTTGCCACTCCAGAGGAGGCCAACCATGCTATCGATGACGGCCTCCCGTTTTAAAGGAAACCCTTATGAGCACTGAACTGGATACACCGCAGATTCCGAAGCAAAAGACTGGGCTAGATCGCGCGCTGGCGCAGCGCCTAGTGGACGACTACTTACGACTGCTGGTTCTCGATGATGTAGAGGGTATTGGTGCCCTGTATCACCCTGAGGCACGGTTAGAAGACCCCGTGGGTTCAACGCCTTTAGTTGGCCGTGAGGCCATTGTCGGATTTTATAGCAATGGTCTAAGTGGCATCGACGCCGCTGAACTCAGTGGGCCGATCCGCGTTGCCGGCAATGAAGTGGCCTTTGCCTTTAATCTGCATATGAAGATCAAAGGTCAATCCTTTGCCATGGATATTATCGATGTGTTTGTGATTGAGGCAGAACAGGTTGTCTCGATGCGCGCATTTTGGAGCCGAGAAAACATGCGCGCTGTGTAGGCGCGCCTGTTTTAAATCCTGTCTGCCTGGCTTCATGCCAGGCTAGGAAAAAGTCACCAAACTTTTCAAAATCAAACTCACCAGCATCGACTGCTGACTGACCCCTGTTTTGGCAAAAATCGAACGCAGTTGCGCCCGGGCCGTGTTGCGTGCAATACCTAATTGCGCGGCACTCTGATCGAGATTAGCACCATCGGCTAAATACTTTGCCAGCAGTGCCTCTGCTCGGGTGAGCTTATACAGGGATATCAAAATACGAATATCAATATCCGAAGTTTTGTCTGGGGCATTGATAAAGACCATCATATGCGGCGTATTGCTGGGCTCGACGGTTTTATCAATCATCATCGGTTTAATTAAGATTTCTAGATCTGGCTTGCCGGACGGTCGATCCACGGAGAGGGCGTTGACGGGCAGGGGCTGATGATTGCGCTGGGCCTCGATCACTTCAGTGATATAGCCACTGAGCTTGGTTCTGCTGGCGGGGCTTTCCAAATGGATATGTTGGTTAATAATATGGATGCCGTCTTTTTTCCGCAGGATTTCATCAGCTATGGCATTGCGCGTAATAACATTGCCTTTTTCATCTAGGGTAATCACGCCAATCGCCTGTCGTGATAGTGTTTTACTGTAGAGCTTACGCTCGTTGTCGAGCTCAATTAGTTGCATACCATTAGCAATGGCACGCTGAATATGGATCGACAGCATGGCGAGAAATTCCCGCACACTGGGTTCGAAATTCACCGCTGTTTTGGGGCGACAAAAACGTACGCTAAAACGTTGACCGTTGGCGCTGCGCAGATCAACGCCGACCATATGATGGATATCCAGGGGTTTCATGCAGAAATTGTAGAGGTCGGTATCTTCTAATTTTGAGTAGGGGTGACACTCATTCAGAGAAACCACCTGCCCCCAGGGCAGGTTAGTCATCAAGTTGGACGTGTAATAGCGATCTGTATAGGGGTTTTCGTGATCGTTAATAAAGGTTTTCTGGAGCTTTTCACAGGAGACAAACAGCAGTCCACCGTCATCACTGGCTGGCTCACGCATAGTGATAGAGGCAAAGTTGGCGTCGATAATTGCCCGCAAACTGGTTAGAAATGCGCTGTAGGGATCTTCTTCAATATGGCCATCATAGAGACTGCCCAGCAGTAGAGAAAATTCTTCAAGAGTCAGCTGTTTCATAGTTAATCTTTGTTCAAATTTGATTGCAGAG
>CAJQJT010000145.1 GCA_905478725.1 uncultured Pseudomonadales bacterium | reverse complement strand
GCTCGGTCTGGCCACGGCTAACGACATCGCCGATCCTAAGACTGGCGAGTTGCTGCTCGAATGTAACACCGAGATCACCGAAGAAATTTTGGAGCAGCTGTCTGAAGCTGGTGTTAAGGATATTGAAACCCTTTACACCAACGACCTGGATTGCGGACCCTTTATTGCCGACACTCTGCGCATCGATCCATCGCGCACACAGCTGGAAGCGCTGGTAGAAATCTACCGCATGATGCGTCCTGGCGAGCCGCCAACTAAAGAGTCAGCCGAGAACCTGTTCTACAACCTGTTCTTCAACCTTGAGCGCTATGACCTGTCCTCTGTTGGTCGTATGAAGTTCAACCGTCGTCTCGACCGCGTTGAAGAAGAAGGCTGTGGTGTGCTCTATGACGAGCGTTACTTCTCTATGCAGAAGACCGATGAAGCTCATGAATTGCACGAGCACTACGGTGCAGGTTCTGACATCGGCGATGTAATGAAGACGCTGATCAATATTCGTAACGGTAAGGGTGGCGTCGATGATATCGACCACCTGGGTAACCGTCGTATTCGCTCTGTTGGCGAAATGGCAGAAAACCAATTCCGTGTTGGTCTTGTCCGTGTTGAGCGCGCTGTTAAAGAGCGTTTGTCCATGGCCGAGTCTGAAGAACTGATGCCACAGGATCTGGTTAACGCTAAGCCTGTTGCTGCAGCGATGAAAGAATTCTTTGGTTCAAGCCAGCTGTCCCAGTTTATGGATCAGAACAATCCGCTGTCTGAGATTACGCATAAGCGCCGTGTTTCGGCCTTGGGACCCGGCGGCCTGACTCGCGAGCGCGCTGGTTTTGAAGTGCGTGACGTACACCCGACTCACTACGGTCGCGTATGTCCAATTGAGACGCCTGAGGGACCAAACATTGGTCTGATTAACTCACTGGCGACTTATGCACGAACAAACAGCTACGGCTTTATTGAAACGCCGTACCGTAAAGTGATTAACAATAAGGTCACCGAAGAGATCGAATATCTCTCTGCGATCAACGAATCACAGTATGTTATTGCACAGGCCTCGGCCAAACTTAACGCCAAATTCGAGTTTGTTGAAGACGTAGTAAACGTTCGTCACCAAAACGAATTTACCGTGAAGTTACCGGGTGATATCGATTATATGGATGTGTCGCCGCGCCAGGTTGTATCTGTTGCCGCCTCATTAATTCCATTCCTCGAGCACGATGATGCTAACCGCGCCTTGATGGGTTCGAACATGCAGCGTCAGGCAGTTCCCACGTTGCTTGCAGAAGCTCCCTTGGTGGGTACCGGTATCGAGCGTCCAGTGGCAAGTGACTCTGGTGTTTGTAAGGTTGCTAAGCGCGGTGGTGTTATCGAAAGTGTTGATGCTGGACGAATCGTTGTTCGCGTCAGTGATGAAGAGACTGAATCCGGTGATGCTGGTGTCGATATCTACAACTTGACCAAATACACCAGATCTAACCAGAACACCTGTATCAATCAGCGCCCAATTGTTAACCAGGGCGATATTATTGCTCGTGGTGACGTATTGGCTGATGGTCCATCGGTAGATCTGGGCGAGCTGGCACTGGGGCAAAACATGCGAATCGCATTTATGCCTTGGAACGGTTTCAACTTTGAGGATTCGATCTTAATCTCCGAGCGCGTGGTTAAAGAAGATCGATTCACAACTATCCATATTCAGGAGCTGACCTGTGTTGCTCGCGACACTAAGTTGGGCTCTGAAGAAATCACTGCAGATATTCCAAACGTTGGTGAAGTTGCCCTGGCACGACTCGATGAGTCGGGCATTGTGCACATCGGCGCAGAAGTTGCTGCAGGAGATATTCTGGTTGGCAAGGTAACGCCTAAAGGCGAAACCCAGCTGACTCCGGAAGAAAAACTTTTGAGAGCGATCTTCGGTGAGAAAGCCTCTGATGTTAAGGACACGTCACTCCGTGTACCTACCAGCATCAAAGGCACCGTGATCAATGTTCAGGTCTTCACTCGCGATGGCTTGGATAAAGATCAGCGCTCACTGGACATTGAACGCACCGAACTCGATCAGTACCGCAAGGATCTGAACGACGAGTACCGCATTGTTGAAAATGCCACTCTCGGACGTTTGTTCACTGCTCTAGTTGGCGGCAAAGTGGTTAAAGCTGAGGGCCTTAAGAAAGGTGCTGAGTTGACTGCTGCTGATGTCGGCGAATACAGTTCAGATGACTGGTTTGCAATCCGCATGGACAAAGCAGAGCTCAACGATCAGATCGCTGCAGCGCAAACTCAGCTTGGCGAACGTCGTATAGATCTCGATGAGCGTTTTGAAGAGAAGCGTCGTAAGTTACAGAGCGGTGATGATCTGGCTCCTGGCGTACTCAAGACAGTTAAGGTCTATCTGGCCGTTAAGCGTCGCATCCAGCCTGGTGACAAGATGGCTGGTCGTCACGGTAACAAAGGTGTTATCTCGGTTATTAAGCCAATCGAAGATATGCCCTACGATGAGAAAGGTGAGCCAGTCGATATCGTGCTCAACCCTCTCGGTG
>CAJQJT010000144.1 GCA_905478725.1 uncultured Pseudomonadales bacterium | reverse complement strand
GCTCTTCAGTGCCAGCACCACCGTCTGCCCAGTGGGTACAGTCGATCGCTTTAACCCCGTTGGCTAGTGAGATTTTTTTGATCAGGGCAATTTCAGCGTCTGTATCTGAGGTAAAGCGGTTGATGCCCACGACCACTGGAACGCCAAAGGCTTTCACATTTTCAATATGACGCACTAGGTTGCAGCAGCCATCTTCAAGGGCGCTGAGGTCTTCTTTGTCTAAATCTTCCTTGCTGACACCGCCATGCATTTTTAAGGCGCGGGTAGTGGCAACGATCACTGCGGCATCTGGGTGCAGGCCTGCAGCGCGACATTTAATATCAAAGAATTTCTCAGCGCCCAAATCCGCACCAAAGCCAGCTTCGGTCACCACATAGTCGGCCATTTTGAGGCCCGCTTTGGTGGCGATAACCGAGTTGCAACCATGGGCAATATTGGCGAAGGGGCCGCCGTGAATAATCGCCGGATTGTTTTCTAAGGTCTGCACTAAATTCGGGGCCAGAGCATCTTTAAGCAGTACGGTCATGGCGCCGGTGCCGAGTATTTCACTGGCATGAACCGGTTTGTGGTCGCGGGTATAGGCGACGACAATTTTATTCAGGCGCGCCTTAAGGTCATCCAAATCCGTAGCCAGGCAGAAGATCGCCATGACTTCAGATGCCACGGTAATGTCGTAGCCATCCTGGCGTGGGAAGCCATTTCCCGGGCCACCTAGGCCACAGTTAATACTGCGCAGGGCACGGTCATTCATATCCGCAACCCGTTTCCAGGCAATTCTACGGGCATCAATTTCAAGGCTATTGCCCCAGTGAATATGGTTATCGATCAGCGCCGAGAGTAAATTGTGAGCCGCGCCAATGGCGTGAAAGTCGCCGGTAAAGTGCAGGTTGATATCTTCCATAGGAACCACTTGAGCATAACCGCCGCCAGCAGCGCCGCCTTTCATACCAAAGCAGGGGCCGAGGCTGGGTTCGCGCAGACAGACCAGTGCCTTTTTGCCGATGCGGTTAAGGCCATCGGTAAGACCCACTGAAGTGGTGGTCTTGCCCTCACCAGCTGGTGTCGGGGTAATCGCGGTGACCAGTATCAGCTTGCCGTCGGGCTTATCTTTTAATGATGCAATGTGGTCAGGGCATATTTTGGCTTTGGTTCTGCCATAAGGAATTAATGCGGCATCGGGAATATTGAGCTTTGCGGCAATCTCGCTAATCGGTTGGCTCTTGGCACTGCGGGCTATTTCTATGTCACTCATAGGGGGCTTGCTCCGTTAATTTAGTCAATAACTCTGCCTGGCAAGAGTATCTCTTGTCGGCCTAATCACATCAGAAGTCATCTTCCTTAAACAACCATACTGCTGGCTCTCTGAGACCGGCTTATGCTGTTCTAAAAACGACTCTAGGTCAAGCGGGGCATGCTTTTCAGGCTGTGGCGCTGGAAGGCATCTGGCTGTCGTATTTGCGCCCTGTCGGCCCTGTATTGAAGGTTAAACTGCAAAAAATGAATTAAAAATAATAAAAAATTAGGCGTTAACAGATGGCAATGAAAACAAGTGCAAAAGTAGTGGTAGTTGGCGGCGGCGTTGTCGGTGTCAGCACTCTTTATCATCTCGCCAAAAAGGGCTGGACCGATGTGGTGTTGGTCGAGCGCAAAGAGCTGACATCAGGATCTACCTGGCATGCTGCAGGCCTGTTGCCACTGTTTAATATGAGTTACTCGGTGGGTAAGTTACACCAGTACTCGGTGGATTTTTATCATGAGCTGGAAAAAGAGACCGGCCAGGATGTCGGCTTCAGTGTGGTATCAAATATTCGCTTAGCCTCTAACCAAGATCGTATGGATGAGTACAAGTACTATTCAGGGATTGCTCAAACTGTGGGTGTAGAGGTCAACTTTTTAACCCCAGAGCAAGTGAAAGAGGTCTGGCCCATGGCCAACCTCGATGGCGTGATTGGTGCGATTCAGCATCCAGATGATGGCTATATTCAGGCTGCAGATTTGACTATGGCGCTGGCCAAAGGCGCTCGTGCTCGCGGTGCTGAGATCTATCGCAATACCGCCGTACTGGATCTTGAGCAGCAGCCTGATGATAGCTGGATCGTAAAAACCGATAAGGGTGATATTCACTGCGAGCACGTGGTCTCCTGCACCGGCAACTTTGCCCGCAAGACTGGAGAGATGGTGGGGCTGGATATTCCAGTTATTCCCGTCGAGCACCAATATATAGTCACTGACCCACACCCGGATATTCTCGCGCGCAAGGCCCAGGGTCTGCCAGAGCAGGCCGTACTGCGGGATTCCGATGCCGGCTATTATCTCCGTGAAGAGGCCGGCGGTTTTATTCTTGGCCCCTATGAAGAAAATGCTCCCTGCTGTTATATGGACGGTCCCAGCGATCAGTCCGAATACGAGCTATTTAATGGTGATCTCGATCGCCTGATGCCCCATATTGAAGCCTGTATGACAAGGGTTCCCGCCTTTGCAGAGGTGGGTGTTAAAACAGTTTACAACGGTGCCATTGCCTACACG
>CAJQJT010000143.1 GCA_905478725.1 uncultured Pseudomonadales bacterium | reverse complement strand
AAATTATTTACCCCGGCGGAATAAAAATGGCTCGCATTACTGTAGAAGATTGTTTGGATCATGTTGATAATCGTTTTGAACTGGTCATGGTTGGCTCCAAACGTGCACGTCAAATTGCCACTGGCGGACGTCCTGCCCTGGTTCCTGAAGAGAATGATAAGCCTACGGTTATTGCCCTGCGCGAAATCGAAGCCGGTTTGGTAACAGCTGCGATTCTTACCGAGAAGCCTCAAGACTATGAGATTGTCGATGCATCTGAAGAGCTCGACGCTGACGCGGCAGTAATGGCTGAAATCGAAGCGGCTCTGGCTCCTGAGAGCGCGGCGACTACTGAAGCAGTTTCTCCTGAAGCGGCTGCTGAACTGACTGCCGCGCTTAAAGCAGCGATGGCGCCAGAGACTCCAGCAGATCCAGAAGAACCTGCCGTCTAAGGTTTTAGTCTCTATCAGGGAGAGAGTCATTTGGCACTGCGATTACTGCTAGACAAACTCTCCTACTATCTCGAAGTGAAAGAAGTCCGCCGTGTCGAGCGGGCTTACACCTTTGCCGAAAAATGTCACGAAGGCCAACTGCGCCAGAGTGGCGATCCCTATATTACGCACCCCCTCGCGGTCGCCCATATTCTTGCTGATATGCATATGGACCATGAAAGCCTGATGGCTGCGATGCTTCACGATGTTATTGAAGACACCGGCGTCACCAAAGGTCAGATCAGTCGGCGCTTTGGTCGTCCAGTCGCAGACCTAGTGGATGGTGTCAGTAAGCTCACCGGCATTGAGTTCCAGTCCAAGGCCGAACAGCAGGCCGAAAGCTTTCAAAAAATGACCCTGGCCATGTCCCGGGATATTCGCGTAGTTCTGGTGAAGCTCGCAGACCGCCTGCACAATATGCGCACCCTGGGTGTGCTGTCGCCAGCCAAGCGGCGTAGAATCGCCCGAGAAACCCTGGATATATACGCGCCCATCGCCCAGCGCCTCGGCATCAATGATATTCGTCTCGAACTGGAAAACCTTGGTTTTGCCGCCATGTACCCCCTGCGTCATCGACGCCTGAGGGAAGCCATGAAAGCGGCGAAAAAGAATCGCAAAGAAGTGGTCGGCGAGATTCATCAGTCGATGGAAGTGCGCCTTGAGCAGGAAAAAGTCGACGCCACAGTCAAAAGTCGGGAGAAACACCTCTGGAGCATCTATAGCAAAATGCGCGAGAAGAAGCGCTCCTTCCGCGACATCATGGATGTCTTTGCCTTCCGCCTAATCGTCACCAGTGTCGACGACTGCTACCGCACCCTCGGCATGATCCACAATATGTTCAAGCCAGTGCCAGGCGAGTTCAAAGATTATATCGCCATACCCAAAGCCAACGGTTACCAATCCTTGCACACAGTACTGGTGGGCATGCACGGTGTGGTTATTGAAGTGCAGATCCGCACCGTGGAAATGGAAGCTATGGCCAGCTACGGCATTGCTGCCCACTGGGAATACAAAGCTGGCAGACAGACTGCCGACGTCAATCAACGGCGGGCCGCACGGTGGATTCAGGGCCTACTGGAGATGCAGCAACAGGCGGGAGACTCGCTGGAGTTTCTTGAGCATGTGAAGGCCGACCTGTTCCCGGATGAAGTCTATGTGTTTACCCCCAAGGGCAAAATTATCGAGCTGCCTGGCAGTGCCACACCGATCGACTTTGCCTATTCGGTGCACACCGGACTGGGCAATAGCTGTATTGCCTGTCGGGTCGACGGTCAGCTAATGCCGCTGTCTGAACAGCTTGAAAGCGGACAGCGGGTGGAAATTATCAGTGCCGCAGAGGCTCAACCAAACCCTAACTGGCTAAACTTTGTGGTCACCGCGAAAGCTCGCAGTGCGATTCGCCACTATCTCAAGAATCAGCAGCATGATGAATCTGTGGATCTCGGCAAACGCCTGCTCGATCAAGCCCTGAACCGTCTCGGCACGCGCTACAAAGAATTGAAGAAATCTCAGATCAAACGTCTGTTAAAAGACACCGGCGCCTCAACCTTTGAATATATTCTGCAGCAGATCGGCCTCGGCAATCGCGTTCCCTTTGCCGTCGCCAATGTGTTGGTGCCAGAAAACAAACGCAAGCCTGTAGAAGAGAATAAGAAGTCGACTCTACCGATTATGATCGACGCCTCTGATGGACTGTTGTTGCAGTATGCGCGCTGCTGCCACCCGATTCCTGGCGATCCAATTCTCGGTCATATTTCACCGGGTAAAGGGCTGGTAATCCACCTCGAGACCTGCCGTAATCTATCCGAGATTCGCAATAATCCCGAGAAGTGCATGGCCCTGAGCTGGTCGAACAAGCCCAAGGGCGAATTCCCCGTTGAGCTAAAAGTTGAGATCACCCCAGAGCGCGGTTTTATTGCCGCATTGGCATCGCGCATGACAGAAGCCGACGCCACCATCGAACAGATCAGCGTCGATGAAAAAGACGCCTTTACCAGCATAGTCGACGTAGTGCTCACCGTTCGCGACCGCATCCATCTGGCAGATATTTTAAGACGCGCGCGAGGACTAAAACAGGTTCGCCGTATTTACAGAGTCAAAAACTAACAGCTATGCTGATAACTACCCTGACAAACATTGGAGAAGATCGTGACCAATAAAGCCGTAATTCATACAGACAAAGCCCCAGCCGCTATCGGCACTTATTCTCAGGCCGTCAAGGTTAATAACACCGTGTACCTGTCCGGGCAGATTCCTCTGATCCCTGAAACCATGGAATTGATCGAAGGCGATATCAGCGTGCAGATCCGTCAGGTATTCGATAACCTCAGTGAAGTTTGCGCTGCCTCTGGTGGCGATCTAAGCAATATCGTTAAGCTCAATATCTTCCTTACCGATCTGAGCAATTTTGCGACAGTCAATCAGGTGATGGGCGAGTATTTCCAACAGCCCTATCCGGCCCGTGCCGCCATTGGTGTCAGCGAATTGCCCAAAGGTGCTCAGGTTGAGATGGATGGTATTCTGGTTATTTAGGCCGGGCGTCAATCAGCGATTGGTAGCCCTCTTTATAACTGGGGTAATGAAACTCATAGCCGCTATCTAACAGCCGCTGGTTGCTGCAGCGGCGAATCGCTTTTTGCTCAACAATCTCGTCCTTCAGCTCGACGTCCAATTGCTGTGCCAGCCAAATACGTAAGTCATGCTGGGTCACCGGCGCGCAGTCAGTTGCTAGATACAGTGTCTCAAGCGCTTTGCCTGCATCAAAAGCTCGTACCAAGTGTGCCAAGACACCAGCACAGTCCTCACTGTAAATGCGATTGCTCCACTGCTGCGGCTGCGCCGGACGACCTTTGCCCGCAATGATCTGATCCAACATGCGAGTGCGCCCCGGGCCATAGATGCCGGAAAATCTGACAATGACTGTAGCGCAAGGCAAGGCGGTGATCTGCTGCTCGGCTTCAAGTAATAACTTACCCGAAAAGCTCAGCGCCGTGGTCGGCGACTGCTCGTCCACCCAGTCGCCGTTACAATTGCCATAGACGCTGGTGCTAGACACCCAGATCACCAGTTTGGGTACAAATGATGCGAGGGTCATTGCGCTGGCGAGTGTTTTAGCACTGTCCACATAGGCCCGCTGGTAAGCCTCGGGGTTAAACCCATCTGGTGTTAAGGTCGCTACCACTACATCAAAACCCTGATTCAAAACCTCTACCAAACGATCCAGATCAGTCATGCTACCGGCTAGGGGAGAGATATAATCGGGCAGAGTCTGTGGACTGCGCTTTAAACCATAACAGTCAAACTCATCGACCAGGCGCGAAACGCTGCGGCAGCCTATATCGCCACAGCCGGCAAATAATATTTTCAAACGATGTTTCCTATGTAATGTATTTTGGCTATCATCAGGGATACTTCAGAGGTCGCTAAATGGTCCTTACAGAACTGCGTTACCCGGTCACACTGGCGCAACTACAATGGTTCGGCAAGGCCGAAAAATACGGTAAGGTCAATCAATCGACGCCCAGTATAGCGGTTAAAAAACTCGAGTGTGAATGGGCTATTGGGCTTTTTCAGCACGCCAATGTTGACAGCAACCTTCGCGGCCTTACACTCACCTAATGTCCTTTCTTTCCCTACAGAGTATCGGTGTTGAAAAGCTTCGCGGAGTCGGCCCACTGCTGGCTGCGAAACTGCAAAAGCTCGGCCTCTATACGGTTCAAGATCTGCTCTTTCATCTGCCCTTGCGCTATATAGACCGCACCAAAATCACCGCCATCGGCGGCGTACAGCCGCTCACCGAGGTGGTGATTGAAGGCGAAGTCCGCGGCAGCGATGTGGTCTTTGGCCGCCGTCGCAGCCTGGTCTGTCGTATACAGGACCACAGCGGTCTGATGACACTGCGCTTTTTTCACTTTAATCAGGCCCAGCAACAGGGTCTGCAGCCGGGCACCAAGCTGCGCTGCTTTGGCGAAGTACGCAGAGGTAAATCTGGGCTGGAGATGTATCACCCAGAATATCAGCTGCTCAATCAGGCGCAGCCACCGGCCTTGGCCGAAACCCTAACACCAATTTATCCGGCCACCGAGGGCGTGACCCAACAGCGTATTCGCGATCTCTGTGGTCAGGCCTTAACACTATTGGAACAGCACAGCATAGAAGATTGGCTGCCTGCCGAGCTGGCTAACAGCCACTCCAATTACTCCTTAGTCGACGCCCTGCATCTGCTCCACAACCCGCCGCCGGGCACGGCAATCAATCTGCTCGCCGAGGGAGAGCATCCAGCACAACAGCGCCTGGCCAGCGAAGAGTTAATTGCTCATCATTTAAGCCTGCTGCGTCTGCGGCAAAAAATTCAGCACCAGGCCGCACCAGCACTGCTGCCGAATCAAGCTGCGGCCGATCGCTTCTTAGCCCAACTACCCTTTACTCTCACCGCTGCTCAACAGCGTGTTGCCGGCGATATCAGCGCCGATATTAGCCAACCCATACCCATGCTGCGCCTGATCCAAGGGGATGTAGGCTCGGGCAAGACCGTGGTCGCGGCACTGGGCGCAGTGCAGGCCGTAGCCAATGGTATGCAAGCAGCGCTGATGGCCCCCACAGAAATCCTCGCTGAGCAACATAGAGTCAATTTTGAAACCTGGCTGGCGCCACTGGGTATCCGTATCGCCTGGCTCACCGGCAAGTTAAAGGGCAAGGCTCGTGAAGTGCAGCTGGCGGCAATTGCAGACGGCAGCGCGCAGATTGTAATCGGCACTCATGCGTTGTTTCAGGAGGCGGTGGAGTTTCATAATTTAGGTCTAACCATTATTGATGAGCAGCATCGCTTTGGCGTTCACCAGCGACTAGCCCTACGCAAGAAGGGTGCGGTGATAGACGCGGAAATTGATGAGGAGGGATCAACACCTCATCAGCTGATTATGACGGCCACACCAATTCCTCGGACATTGGCCATGAGCGCCTATGCCGATCTCGACTGCTCAGTAATCGATGAACTGCCCCCAGGACGCAAACCTATCGAGACCGTGGTGCTCAATGAGCTGCGCCGCAATGACGTTATCGAAAGGGTCCGCGCCTCCTGTCAGGACGGTCGCCAGGCCTACTGGGTCTGCACTCTAATTGAGGAGTCCGATGTGCTCGAAGCCCAAGCGGCAGAGGCCACGGCTCAGGAATTGCAGTTGCTGCTCTCAGAGCTCTCTGTGGGCCTTATTCACGGCCGTCTCAAGCCGAAGGAAAAAGTCCAGATGATGCAGGCCTTTAAGGCCGGTGAAATCAATCTACTGGTAGCCACCACAGTGATTGAAGTAGGCGTGGATGTGCCTAATGCAAGCCTGATGATTATCGAAAATTCTGAACGTCTGGGCCTGTCCCAATTGCACCAGCTGCGCGGACGAGTCGGCCGTGGCAGCCAGAGCAGTCACTGTGTGCTGCTCTACAGTGCCCCGTTGTCGGGCAATGGGGCGGCACGCCTAAAGATTATGCGTGAGACCAACGACGGCTTTAAGATCGCTGAAAAGGATCTTGAGATCCGCGGCCCAGGGGAAGTTCTCGGCACCCGCCAAACTGGCGATATGCAGTTTCGAATCGCCGATTTACAACGCGACGCTCATCTGTTGCCAGAGGTTAAACGCATGGCCATCCTGTTATTGCATGAATACGCGGATAACGTGGATCCGCTTATCGCACGCTGGCTCGGCCACAGTGAACAATATGGGCAAGCTTGAACAAAGCAGTATAAACTTGCCGGCATGAAATCTTCATAAAGGAAGCACTAATGACATTAAGCAATTCAATCTCCAGTATCTTCGGTGTGTCACCGATTAAGCCCATACAGAACCATATGGCGGAAGTGATTAAATGTGTCAGTAAATTGGAAGACTTTTTGAATGCCACCTTTGCCGATGACTGGGTCACCGCCGCTGAGGTGTTCGACCAGATATCTGCCGACGAGCAGAGTGCTGACAAGCTCAAGAAGCAGTTTCGCATGAACATGCCAAAGAGCCTGTTTATGCCTGTTTCGAGAGGCGATCTGTTAAGTATCATCACTCAGCAAGACAATATTGCCAATCTCACCAAAGATATCTGCGGCATTATTCTCGGCCGTCAGATGGCTATCCCTAAAGCACTGCATGGCGATTTCATTGGCTTCGTTGGCTCCTCAACCGTGACCTGTGAAAAGGCTCATGGGGCTATCAACGAGCTCGACGAGCTACTGGAAACAGGTTTTGCTGGCTCCGAGGTGAAGTTTGTTCAGAAGCTAATTCGCGAACTCGCCGCTCAGGAACAAAAGGTCGACAAAAAAGAACTCAAGCTGCGTAAGAAACTGTTTAATCTGGAAGCCGATTTGCCCCCGGTCAATGTAATTTTTATGTACAACATTATTGACCAAATCGGCGCATTGGCTGACACTGCCGAGATGATTGGCAATCAGGTTGAATTGCTGCTCGCAAAATAACCGATATAAAAATAGTCACTACATAAAAGATAACAAACTCGGGAATCGGTGCGATGGAATTTTTTACTGAATATGGAACCATCCTTATTCTACTGGCAGCCTGCTGCGGCTTCTTTATGGCTTGGGGTGTGGGTGCCAATGATGTGGCTAACGCCATGGGTACCTCGGTGGGCTCCAAGGCCCTAACCATTAAACAGGCGATTATGATCGCCATGGTGTTCGAATTCGCCGGTGCCTATCTGGCCGGTGGTGAAGTGACCTCAACCATCCGCAAAGGCATAGTGGATTCGGCGATCTTCAAGGATCGACCTGAAGACTTAGTCTTTGGCATGTTATCGGCCCTCCTAGCAGCTGGATCTTGGCTCGCCATCGCGAGCTTTAAGGGCTGGCCCGTCTCTACAACCCATTCCATTGTCGGCGCCATTGTTGGTTTTGCCGCTGTGGGCGTGTCCCCTGATGCGGTGAACTGGGGCAAGGTCGGCACCATCGTGATGAGCTGGCTGGTGTCGCCAATCATGGCTGGTACGCTCTCGTTTTTACTGTTCCGCAGCGTTCAGCATTTGATCCTTCTGCAAGAAGATCCCTTCGAAAAAGCCAAACGCTATATCCCCATCTATATGTTTTTCGTCGGCTTCTTGATTGCCATGGTGACCTTGCTCAAAGGGCTCAAACACGTCTTTAAAGATAACGGCATGACCCTGACGTTCCTCGACAGCGCCATGATTGCATCAGT
The DNA here is from genome assembly GCA_905478725.1 of uncultured Pseudomonadales bacterium. GTDB lineage: Bacteria > Pseudomonadota > Gammaproteobacteria > Pseudomonadales > Porticoccaceae > HTCC2207. The sequence continues at coordinate 3,204 of CAJQJT010000143.1, read as the reverse complement.
AGTGGGTATACTGGTTGCCATTCTCGGCAGCTATTTGCTGACCCGAGTGAAACGAGATTTAAGCCTAGAGGCCAACAACCGCTTTGCCAATGTTGAGCGTGTGTTCGCCGTATTAATGATCTTCACCGCCTGTAGCATGGCCTTTGCTCATGGCTCTAACGATGTAGCCAACGCTGTTGGACCTCTGGCTGCAGTGGTTAGCATTGTCGCCTCGGGAGGCGATATTGCCGCTAAGACGTCTATGCCGCCGTGGATATTGTTGCTCGGTGGTGGCGGTATTGTTGTGGGTCTTGCCACCTATGGCTACAAAGTAATGGGCACCATCGGCCGCAAGATTACCGAACTGACACCCAGTCGTGGCTTTGCCGCCGAATTGGGTGCCGCAGCTACAGTCGTTATTGCGTCTGGTACCGGTCTGCCTATCTCCACCACACACACATTGGTGGGTGCCGTACTAGGCGTAGGTCTGGCCCGGGGTATAGGCGCAATCGATCTGCGCATGGTGGGATCGATCTTCCTGTCTTGGCTGGTCACTCTACCAGCTGGTGCCGGACTCTCGATTATGTTCTTTTTTATGTTCAAAGCGTCCTTCGGACTCTAGGGACGCCTTCCAACAAAGCCCGCGCTTAACTAAAAGGTTAGGCGCGGGCTTTTTTGTTTCTGGAGTTTAGCTGTGTGACTAGGCCTCTTTACTCAGCTACTCTTTAGCCGCAGTTTTCGGCTTGGATAGGAAGATAAAAGGGATGGCAAAGGGGCCGAAAAATACCGCCAGCCCGCCCCAGAAGCGCGTATTGCCACCGCGGCTTTTAGCAACCTGGTAACAGATGACGACTGAAATGATATTCAGCACTACCAATACATAGGCGGTGATCATGATTACAGCTCCTCACTAAAGTGATAGCTGGCTATAGTAAAACCTTCCTGAAAGTAAAACTTATGGGCCCTGCCGCGGTGAGTGCCAGAATCGAGATGCAAAAATTTACAGTTGCTCCTCTTGGCTTCGTCACGTAACCACTCAATCATTCGCTTGCCATAGCCTGAGGATCTATTAGCCTTGGCAGTAACAAGATCATCAACATAGAGATGCTTACCCATAAAGAGGTTACTGCAAATACGGTAGCCAGCTGCAGCCACAACTTTATTGTCCGTAGCTATATTGTCCGTAGCTATGTAAATAAGGCGAAAACCTTCAGATTCCATATTCCGCACAGTGGACAAAAACTGATTCTTCTTTAAATGCGGTCTTAGCTCCGCCATGACTTCAAAACAGGCTTCAATCTCCGCATCGGTTTTTGCGCGCTGGGGCATAGGGCCTCCTTGGTTATTCCACACCAATAACAGTAACAAATAAAACCGATAATGGCCTTATAGCCCAGCTATATTTTTTGCCTAGAAAATAAACCCTATCCCATTGCTGTCCCAGGCCGAAGGAGTTGGGATAGTGTGGGTTGAAATAGAGTTGGGGGAGTCCGCATAGGTGGCAGTCATACAAATCAAACTGACAATGACTATTGAGAACAATCTGCCAATGAGGGTTTTGCGCATAGTAACTTCCTTATTTTTATTGCCCCATAAAAGTCCTGCAGGGTCTATGCCGAAGCTTATCCATAAACCCTTGCGCCGAGACTACGCGCGAAAAGAACTCTCTCTTAGTATTCCCGCGCGCTGACACAAACCCATCAGCCACTCATCAAAAAAAACAGTCTAATTTGACTGAGATTGGTTAGTGGTTTGTTCAGACGCTTGGTTGTTAGATTTTAGAAAAGTAACGGAATCCGGACTGCCATAACTACTAGAGAGCATCAAAGATCAGGCCAAGACAGGCCTTGGACAGATAAGGGAATTTATGACTTTTTGTAGGCCCCAGAGGCCCAGGGATTTGGTTTGGCTTCTGGTTTGGCTTCCGGCTTGCCTACTAGATTCTGTACTTCTTGCTTCGGCTTATCGGCCACAGGCGACGGCGAAGCGATTACAGGCATAGACAAAGTCACTTTAGGGTCAGGCTGCGCGGTGACAGATTTAGCTTGGGCTTTTGCCGGCTTCGGCCGAGCTTTAGGCGGGTTGCCCACAGACTTACCCTGCGCCTTGATAAACTTGGCCACATAGAGTTTCTCGACCTGCTCGCGGGCCCAGAGGGTTCTGCGCAAAAACTTGAGGCTGGATTTTATCGAGGGGTCGCTCTTAAAGCAGTTGATCTTGACTCTCTCAGCCAGGTACGGGAAACCATAGCTCTCAACCAGCTGAGTCACCACCGCCTCAAGGGTCAGCCCATGCAGTGGATTATTCGGTTGCTGATCTTTAGCTTGGGAGTCTTTAGTCACGGTAATGAGATACTCAGTGATTGTGCTTTTGCCCTAGGCGAAGTATGAACAGACATAGTTAGTAACCTGCTGCACTCTGACCGAAAATTTCGCCGCCGCGGGAACGCCAAATTCGCTGCCACCAGTGAAAGCCTGCCATTCTGTTGCGCCAGGCAGCAGAACATCCAACTGACCCGAAGTAATTTCCATCAACTCGCGGAGCTCGGTGCCGAATTCATATTCACCAGGCAACATCACACCGAGAGTTTTCTGGGTACCATCGGCAAGTACTATAGCGCGGCTGGTGACCTGACCATCGAAATAGACATTGGCTTCTAGGCTGACGCTAACATTGGCAAATTCTGACATAACAAACCCTGTGGGTAATGAGAAACATGGATGAAAGAGATACGCTGCAATAACGCTCTGAGCGCAGATTATACCGATAGATTAGGGCTAATAACTATCCCGATGGGGATAACAGATTAAAATGATGTTAATTATCATGGATTTCCAGATAGAGCTTGATTGAGGCTCTGATCCGCTTCAAGAGTTTTTTGTTGGCTAATTGAAGCACGGGCTTTCCTGACCAAACCGGAGATCACAGTGGCAACCGAAAGCAACAGTGGGCCAATTGCTAGGATATCTATTTTATTGTCCCCAGCAATCACTGCATGCACAACAATAGCTTTAAGCCCATGGCTCCCGTAACAGCGGTGAAGCCCTTTTGCAGTAGTAGATCAATCAGCTTATCCAAGGTCATATTGAATTTCCTTTTTGTCAGTCCTTTCCACTGCTATTACTGTAGACCGGACATGTGGCTACTCCTAGGCTGCTAATGAGACATTAAATTAAATATTTCACCTTTGTTGCGACTCTAGCATCAAACTTTTCCTTATCTATT
>CAJQJT010000142.1 GCA_905478725.1 uncultured Pseudomonadales bacterium | reverse complement strand
GGTTAGTTATGTCGGATAGAGTTTCTGGCACTGTTAAGTGGTTCAACGACAGTAAAGGTTTTGGTTTCATCGAGCAAGAAGGCGGCGGTGACGTATTTGTTCACCACAGCGCAATCCAAGCTGATGGTTTCAAATCTCTGAAAGAAGGCCAAGCGGTAACGATGGAAGTTACTCAAGGTCAGAAAGGCGCTCAAGCTGAGAACGTAGTTGCCGATTAATTTCTGATCACGCCTTAGGGTAGAATCAGTAAATTATGAAAAACCCGATAAGAAATTATCGGGTTTTTTTATGCCCTGAAGAAAGTACTAGGCATACACAGGACTTCCCTGCGCGTCGAGCTCTACTCAATAGACTCTCAATAGACTGGGTTCAGCGGAGCAACGCGAGGAAGCGGGTGTTAAGAGGCCAAGCGAGAAAGCGCGTATGAAGGCGCACAAAAAAAATCCCAGGCAAAAAAAATCCCGCCAACCGGCAGGACTTTTCGACAAGCTAGAGACCAATTACTTAATTTTGGCTTCTTTGTAGATAACATGCTTGCGGATAGTGGGATCATATTTCTTGATCTCCATTTTCTCAGGCATATTGCGCTTGTTTTTATCTGTAGTGTAAAAGTGTCCAGTGCCAGCACTAGATACCAAACGAATCTTTTCTCTCGCTGATTTAGCCATCAGTAGTCTCCTTAGACCTTCTGTCCACGAGCCTGAAGCTCAGACAAAACTATTTCAATACCTTTTTTGTCAATGATGCGCATACCTTTAGTCGATACGCGAAGCTTAACAAAGCGTTTTTCGCCTTCAACCCAAAAACGGTGGGTGTGAAGGTTTGGCTCAAAGCGTCGACGTGTTCTGTTTTTCGCGTGAGATACATTGTTTCCAGCCATTGGGCGCTTGCCTGTGACTTGACATACTCTGGACATTTCTACTGCCTCTGATTGCAATTGTGACGACCGAATCGTAATCCGCTCGTCACGTGAATTCTGGATATCTAACCCTAGTTGCAGGACCCTCCCGCAAAGGGGCGCAATTTATACCAGAAAGGCCTATCTGAATCAAATCAAATTGCCGGATTAGACCGTATTGAGGGATTTAATTGGCATAAGGTCATAATTTACCCCGTTGGGCTAACGAGACGACCTCACCGCGACCAATAACTAGATGATCGAGCAAACGGATCTCAACCAAATTAAGCGCCTGTTTTAAGCGCCGAGTAATATCAATATCTGCCTGACTGGGCTCAGCCAATCCCGACGGATGATTGTGGGCAACAATCACCGCAGCAGCATTTTTGCGCAGCGCACGAGCCACAACTTCCCGGGGATGAACACTGGCAGCATCCAAGGTTCCCTGAAACAGCTCATGGGTATCAATCAGCTGATGTTTGCTATCCAGTAGAAGCATCACAAACACCTCGCGCTTGTAATCGCGCATCTGCACCGAGAGATAGTCGCTGACCTTTTCCGGACTGGTAAACACAGGCTGACCTTCAAGCTGTTCTTTCAGATAACGGCGGGTAAGTTCAATAGACGCTTTGAGCTGAACATACTTTGCAGTGCCGACACCCTTGGCCTTACAAAAGGCCGCCTGGTCAGAACTGATAAGCGGGCCGAGGCCGCCAAACTCCTTGAGTAGATTTCGCGCTAGATCGATTGCGGTGATTCCGGGCAGTCCAGTGCGCAGAAAAATTGCCAACAACTCGGCGTCAGAAAGTGCCGACGCCCCCCGAAGAATTAACTTCTCTCGCGGCCGTTCGTTCTCCGGCCAGTGGCTTATAGCCATAGTAAGTCCTTATTTATTGCTACAGAAATCCTGTTCTTAATGCTATCTTACAGCCTTTATTTGAGCTGTCCGGACGATTAATGAGCACCCTTTCAAACAAACGAATAATAGTCGGCGTCAGCGGCGGCATTGCGGCTTACAAGAGTGCCGAAGTTGTCAGGCGACTGCAGGACGCTGGTGCGGAGGTGCGCGTAGTGATGACCCCAGGGGCCGAAGAGTTTATTCGGCCACTGACATTACAGGCGCTCTCAGGTCATCCGGTGCATGCCGACCTACTCGATCCAGAAGCCGAAGCCGGTATGGGCCATATTGAATTGGCCCGCTGGGCAGATCTGGTTTTAATTGCTCCGGCCACTGCTGACTTTATCGCCACCATGGTCCACGGCCGTGCCAACAGCTTATTGAATGCCATCTATTTAGCGACACCGGCAATAGTCGCGGTAGCTCCGGCCATGAACCAAGGCATGTGGTCGCACCCAGCCACCACGGCCAATATGGAACAACTCAGCCAGCGCCAGGTTAAGGTCTTTGGCCCCGACAGCGGCATCCAAGCCTGTGGCGATATTGGCCTAGGACGCATGCAGCAACCTGACATGTTAGTTGAGCAAGTTTCTGCCTGCTTTGCCTCACTGCAGTTAAGTGGCAAGAAGCTGGTAATTACCGCCGGACCCACTCGAGAAGCAATTGATCCGGTACGCTACATCAGCAACCACAGCTCAGGGAAAATGGGTTATGCCCTAGCCGAGGCTGCCATAGAGGCTGGCGCAGAGGTCACACTGATCTCGGGGCCGGTTAATCTCGAACCGCCGCAACGCTGCACACTCACCCCAGTAATTTCCGCCGCGGATATGCACAGCGCCACAATGAGTGCCTGCGCGGATGCGGACATTCTTATTGCTGCAGCCGCAGTGGCCGATTACCGCCCAGCGACTATTGCCGCCCAGAAAATGAAGAAACATGCGGATGCCATAACGCTTGAACTGGAAAAGAATGTGGATATTGTCAGCGCCGCAACCAGTGAATATAAGAATCTATTTGTCGTGGGTTTTGCCGCAGAGACTCAGGATGTAGAGAGCTATGCCCGAGGCAAGCTCGAGCGCAAAGGCCTCGACGCCATAGTGGCCAACGATGTCTCACGCAGCGACGTGGGCTTTAACAGCGATAACAATGAAGCTTGGTGGATCACTGCAAACACCAGCAAGACCTTTAGCATAAGGAGCAAAACGCAACTGGCTCGCGACATTGTCGCCGCTATCGTTGAGCAGCTCGGTTAGCGAGCTGCTCGCCAACTAAGCAAGCAAGTTGCCAATGACAATGGATTTAGTAAAAGAAAGAGAACATCTCAGCCAGGCCTATATTCCGGAGCTGGTTTTTCGCGACTATGATATTCGCGGCCTCTCCGATAGCGAAATAACCCCGCAGTTCGCTAAAAGCCTTGGCCTAGCCCTGGGTGCATTGATACGCGACACTCCCATAGAGCCGCTAACAGCAAGTACCCCTCAGCATTCAGTCTATGTGGGCCGCGATGCGCGTCTCAGCTCAACGCGTCTGGCTACGGCACTCAAAGAGGGTTTAATAGCCTGCGGCTGCAATGTGATCGACCTGGGTGAAATCACCACTCCAGCACTAAATTTTGCCGTGCATCATGGAAACCAGAGCGGTAACGGCATCATGGTGACTGCAAGTCATAACCCGGCGACCTACAACGGTTTTAAAATCATTCTTCAGCATCAGGTTATTTCCGGAGAGACGCTGCAGCAATTGATACCTATGATGCGCGACGAAAAGCTTGATTCCGATACGCCGACCAAAAGCGCAGGAAGTCAATTCGAGGCCGATATAGTCAGCCAATACCTTGATCATATTGTCGAGATCAGTAGGCTACAAAAATCGTTTAAACTGGTGATTGACGGTGCCAACAGTGTTCCGGGGCCCATTGCAACGCGGCTGTTTGACCGCCTTGGCTGCCTAGCCTTCCCACTCTACTGTGATATAGATGGCTCATTCCCGAATCACCCGCCGAATCCAGCAGATGAGAAAAATCTTGCCGATCTGCAGCGCCATGTCATCGAGCAACAAGCTGAACTGGGCTTGGCATTTGATGGCGACGGTGATCGGGTCGTGGTTATCTCTGGTCGCGGCAAAATAGTGTGGCCCGATCAGTTAATGATGATTTTCGCCCGAGATGTACTGGCCCGCCAGCCCGGCGCAGACATTGTCTTCGACGTTAAAAGTAGCAGCCGTTTAGCAGATATTATTCGTCAGCATGGCGGCAATCCGGTCATGTGCAAGACCGGTCATGCCCATGTGAGAAAACAGGTCCACGATAATAATTCCCCTTTGGGAGGAGAGTTTAGCGGCCATATTTTCTTTAATGACCGCTGGCGGGGATTTGATGACGGACTCTACGCGGCTGTGCGTTTACTGGAGATTCTCTGTGAGCGACAACAAACACTAGATCAGGTTATCGACGAGCTAGAGACCAGCGTCTCCACTGCGGAGATTTTGCTGCCTGTAGATGAAAATGAAAAGTTTGCGCTAATGAAAACACTGGCTGCTGGCTGCGAATTCCCTCAGGCTCACATCATATGTCTCGACGGATTACGTGTAGAATACTCCACTGCTTGGGGCCTGATTAGAGCATCAAACACCTCAGCCAACCTTACCCTAAGATTTGAAGCCAACGACGAAGACGCCATGGCCGAGGTCAAGGCAGTGTTCCGCAAAGAGCTGTCGCCCTTTATCAACAACATAAAAGAATATATTTAATATGTCATTAACTAGCAAAGAAGCCAAGACCACAGCAGAAGTGATCGCTCGCACACTACCCTATATCCAGCGTTTTTCTGGAAAGACCGTGGTCGTCAAATACGGTGGCAACGCCATGGGTGATGACAAACTTAAGCTCAGCTTTGCCCGAGATATAGTGTTGATGAAAGCGGTTGGCATCAACCCAGTAGTAGTCCACGGCGGCGGCCCACAGATCGGTGAGCTGCTCGAGCGCCTATCCATAGAATCAAAATTTATTGACGGCATGCGTGTCACCGACAGCAAGACCATGGACGTGGTCGAAATGGTCCTCGGCGCTACGGTCAATAAAGAGATTGTTAATATGATCAGCGCCGCAGGTGGCAGAGCCTTTGGTGTCACTGGCAAAGACGGCCAGCTGATTAAAGCGAAAAAATTAGTGGTCTCGCATAAGACCCCAGATATGTCGGCGCCGGAAATTATCGATATAGGCCAGGTGGGCGAAGTGGCCTCGATCGATACCAGTGTGATCAATATGTTGGTCAATGGTGGCTATATCCCCGTGATTGCCCCCATAGGGGTTGGCGAAGATGGCTCCTCTTACAATATCAATGCCGACCTGGTGGCCGGTAAGATGGCCGAAGTCCTGGGCGCGGAAAAGCTAGTATTGCTGACCAATGTCGCCGGACTAAAAGACAAGAGCGGTGAAATCCTCACCGGCCTGACCACCAATCGTGTCAACGAACTGATTGCAGACAAAACCATTTACGGTGGCATGCTGCCGAAAATTCGCTGTGCCCTAGACGCTGTTAAAGCTGGCGTAAACAGCGCTCATATTATTGACGGCCGAGTGGAACATGCGGTCATGCTTGAAATCTTTACCGACGAAGGCGTCGGCACCCTAATAACAAACTGTGACAACAGTGAAGAGGAAAACGCCTAATGGCTAAAAAATCCGGTACTCGTGCCCAAGAAATTCTCCAGGCCCTAGCTCGCATGCTTGAACATTCAGGTGGCGGACGTATCACCACAGCCGCACTGGCCGCCGAAGTGGGCGTTTCTGAAGCCGCTCTCTACAGACACTTTCCTAGTAAAACTCGCATGTACGAAGGACTGCTCAACTTTATTGATGAGACCATTTTTGCCAGGGTGCGCGGCATTGTTAACGACGAGCCAGATCCAGTAAATCAGTGCTACCGCATTCTCAGTTTGGTGCTGGCGTTCTCCGAGAAGAATCCCGGTATCACGCGCATCCTCAATGGTGATGCTCTTACCGGCGAGACTGGGCGACTACACGATCGAGTCCAGCAGTTTTTCGACCGCCTGGAGTCACAACTCAAACAGATACTTCGTGAAGCAGAAATTCGCGACGGTTTAAAACTGCAGGTGCCAGTAGCCACTGCAGCTAATTTAATGCTCTGCAGTGCCGACGGAAAAATAAGTCAATTTGTGCGCAGCCAATTCAAGACTCCGCCGACTCAGAACTGGCAGGAACAGTGGCAGTTGTTGACCGCCGCCATGTTTGAGTAATATCTGAAGTTAAGCTGTTAGTGCAACGCTGTCATTCGGGGCATCGCACTAACAGTGTTTTAGCTAAACGCCGTACTGCTCTCTGTAACCCTCAATCGCTGTAATTAAGGCATCATTTTCAGGTTTGGTTTTCAGGTAGTCGGTGATATCGCCAATATCGACAATGCCCACAACTGGAATAGAGAAGTCTCTCTCCACTTCTTGAATCGCCGACAGCTCAGACTTGCCCTTCTCTTTACGATCCAGACCAATCACTACACCGGCCGCTGAAGCACCGGCGCTTTCGACAATTTGCATCACTTCGCGAATCGCCGTGCCTGCGGTGATCACGTCATCAATAATCAATACTCGACCTTCAAGTGGCGCACCGACCATGGTGCCGCCTTCGCCATGATTCTTTGCCTCTTTGCGATTAAAGCAATAAGGCACGTCGCGATCATAGTGATCAGCGAGGGCGATTGAAGTCGCCGCCGCCAAAGTAATCCCTTTATAGGCTGGGCCAAACAACACATCAAACTCAATGCCTGATTCCACAATCGCCGCCGCGTAGCTACGACCCAATTCGGCCAGAGCGCGACCTGTATAAAATTGGCCCGCATTAAAAAAGTACGGTGAGACACGGCCAGACTTTAGCCTGAACTCGCCAAACTTGAGTGCGCCGCTGCGCAAGCCGTTGTCGATAAACAGGGTTTTGTAATTGTTTTCAGTTGTCATAATTATTTTTCACTGCTGTAGTTTTTGGTCTTCCAGCTCTACTGAGCTAGCGCCATCTTCTGCACTCGCACTAAATCGGCGATGCCCTGTTTGGCTAGCGCTAACATGGCGCTCAACTCTTCTTCGCTAAAGGGGGCTCCCTCAGCAGTACCCTGAACTTCAATAAAGCCGCCTTCGCTGTTCATCACCACATTCATATCGGTTTCAGCTTTGGAGTCTTCGGGATAATCCAAGTCCAGTACCGGCGTGCCCTTATAGATACCTACAGAAACTGAGGCAATCATGGTCAGCAGAGGATCATCAAGAATCGCTTTTTTACGCTGCAGGTGACGAATCGCATCGACCATGGCAACACAGGCGCCAGTAATAGCAGCAGTGCGAGTGCCGCCATCCGCTTGAATCACGTCGCAATCAATATTGATCGTGTGCTCGCCAAGCTTTTTCATATCCACGGCGGCTCTCAGAGAGCGGCCAATCAAACGCTGAATTTCTTGAGTGCGGCCACCCTGCTTGCCGCGTGCTGCTTCGCGATCCATTCTTGAACCGGTTGAACGGGGCAACATACCGTATTCAGCGGTTACCCAACCTTCGCCTTTACCGCGCAAAAATCGTGGCACACCAGGGGTGACACTGGCAGTACAGATAACTTTGGTTTTGCCAAATTCAATCAGTACAGAGCCCTCTGCATGGCAGGTGAAATCGCGCGTTATTTTTACTTGTCGAAGTTGCTCTGGGCGTCGGCCACTGGGTCGAGTCATAATTTTTCCCTAGTTCGAATGCTGATGAAATAAAAGTGGCGCAAAGTGTAGCAAATCTACCAACCAGTTGACCGCCTTTGTTACCATGACGCATCGTAAATTTTTCTACTGGAGATACCATGGCCCGGAGTATGACCGCATTTGCCCGCTGCAGCACAGAGTTCAGTTGGGGTTCAGTTACCTGTGAACTGCGCTCTGTTAACCACCGCTTTCTCGAAACCGGCTTTCGCCTGCCCGACAGTCTGCGCCCCATCGAAATGCCACTGCGTGAAATAGCGCGCAAGAAGCTCAGCCGCGGCAAGGTCGACTGCTCCCTGCAACTGGCCTTCAATAATGCCGATGCCAGCCTCGAAGCAGATCTCGAACTGGCCAAGCGCATGATCGCCATGGCTGAGAGCATCGGCGCTGAAATGCAGTCTCCAGCGCCTATCTCACCTTTAGAGATCATGCGCTGGCCCGGCATTCTCCAGGAGCAGACTGTAGATGCAGAAGCTCTGCACCAGGCCGCCACCGAAACCTACAGAGCCACTGTCGAGCAACTACTCGAGGGGCGCAAACGCGAGGGCGACAAGCTCGCGGAGATGATCGAGCAGCGACTGGCGGGCATTGAGCAGCAGCTAGTTATTGTCCGTGAGCACCTGCCCTCGATTCTCAGTGATCAACGCAAGCGTCTTGAACAAAAACTCAGCGACCTTAAAGAGCAGTTCGACGCCGATCGTCTCGAGCAAGAAATGGTGATCATCGCCAACCGCACCGACGTCGACGAAGAGCTTGATCGCCTGGAAGCCCATATCAGCGAGATCCGCCGCGTCTTAACCGGCAAAGAGTCCATAGGTCGACGTCTGGATTTTCTGATGCAGGAACTCAATCGCGAAGCCAATACTCTGGGCTCTAAGTCTATTGCCGGCGTCACTACTCAGGCATCAGTGGAACTAAAAGTACTGATCGAACAGATGCGCGAGCAGATTCAAAATATTGAGTAATTACCGCTCAGCAACAGGAGCTACCGGTCTAACCAGAAAGTGTGTTTCTGTTACTGTGATTTTTTGGCTGGCCCTTAGCAGCGCCCAGAGCTTAGCTTTTGGCGTCGACGGTCACCTCATTACCGTCCGTATTGCAGAAAATCATCTAAGCGAAAAAACCGCTGCTGCGCTGGCCCAAATCGGTGGCGGCAAAGCGCTGGGGGAACTGGCGCTCTGGCCCGATCAAATTCGCGGCGCGCAAAAATGGTCACATACCAAGCCCTGGCACTATATTAATATTAAAGACCAGCAGCGCTTTGACGACCTCCGTCGCAGCCGCAAAGGCGATGTGCTCAGCGCCCTCCATGAATCCTATAGACAACTCAAAGATCCCCGCACCGGCAAACAGCAGCGACGGGAAACTCTGGGTTTTTTCCTGCATATGGCAGGTGACATCCACCAGCCACTGCACGTGGGTCGCTACAACGATCTCGGCGGCAACCGCGTTTCAATTAAGTGGCTGGGCAACAGTAAACGCCGCAACCTACATTGGGTCTGGGACACCGGCCTGATTAAAGATGACGAACTAAGCGTCGAACAATACAGCGCCCTCATCGATGTGAGCACCGCGCAACAGAGGCGCAACTGGCAGAGTGACAGCTTTTTAGGCTGGGCCAAAGAATCGAAAATATTGCGCGCACAGGTCTATGAGTTTGGCCAGCCAGCGCAAAAGGGCTCCATCACCATCAACCAAGACTATATAGATCGCACCAAGCCACTGCTTAAAAAGCGTTTGCTGATGGCTGGCATTCGCCTCGCCGGCTGCTTAAATCGTATTTTTGATGCTCAGGGTTTCCCGCAGTTAGCTGCAGATAAAAATGCCTGTGAAACAAGCCAGCATCTGGAATAATTTTCCCGCTGCTGTAAACTCCACAAAAACCAACAGTTCTCTCAGGCAACGGAACCGAAAAACATATGGCAACAGGTATCCTCTTTATTATCTCCGCCCCTTCCGGTGCTGGTAAAACTAGCTTGGTCGCTGAGCTGCTCAACAATCTGACCAACATCAAAGCGTCTATTTCTCACACCACCAGAGATCGCCGCCCCGGTGAAGAAGATGCGGTTAACTACCACTTCACGTCCCGCGAGCAGTTTGTTGAGATGATCGAACAGTGCGCCTTTTTAGAGCACGCCGAAGTCTTTGGTAATTTTTATGGCACTTCCCAGCAGTGGGTCGCCGATACCTTGGCCAGCGGCGAAGATGTGATTCTCGAGATCGATTGGCAGGGCGCCGCGCAAGTGCGCAAGCTATTCCCCGACAGCACCAGTATTTTTATCCTGCCGCCATCGAAGCAGGCCCTCCGGGAACGTCTTCACAAGCGCGCCCAGGATGACGCCGAAGTCATCGAAAAGCGTGTGGCTGCTGCCACTGAAGAGATGAGTCACTATGTTGAAGCGGACTTTATGGTGGTCAATGATGACTTTGATGTCGCCCTGCAACAGATGATATCCATTGTCCGCGCACAACATTGCCGGCTGCCGGTTTCGGGTCAGGAAGATTTAGTCGCAGACCTTTTATCTTAGGGACGCCCCAGCGAATTATCTTAGGGCCGCCTCAGGGAGTTGTTCTAGTACCGCTTAAGCCAAAGTTATTCTCCTGACTTTATTGTCGTAGCCCCGCGCTTTAGGTAAACTGGGCGACTCGGCAGCATTGGGCTGCACAAAAGTTTAAATTATTTACCCCGGCGGAATAAAAATGGCTCGCATTACTGTAGAAGATTGTTTGGATCATGTTGATAATCGTTTTGAACTGGTCATGGTTGGCTCCAAACGTGCACGTCAAATTGCCACTGGCGG
>CAJQJT010000141.1 GCA_905478725.1 uncultured Pseudomonadales bacterium | reverse complement strand
TCCTAAGTACTCCAGCTAAGCCGTTTGCCACAAAGGCCCTTTACCCAAACAACCTTCGCCTGAGAACCTTCGTTTAAGAGTTTTTAGTCTAAAAAACTTTTCCTCCAACAAGCTTTGCCCACAGATCAGATCAGGCAACTGAACACTGGCTAGAGCGCTTCTAGGCTGCCCCTGTATACCGCTTCAGTAGCCCTGTCGGATTATTGGCATGTGTTTTGCAATTATCCTCTGTAACTAGGATATAGCACAGGACTGATCATAGACATGCTCGAATCAAAAAACGTTTTACTGGATATAGGTAGAACCTCAAACCCAGCTTCGGCAGTACCCTCAGGGCCTGGAAAGGGCTCTGAAGGAAAAAATCCAGAGCAATTTTCAACTCTGCTTGGCGATGCGGCAGCAGGCCTAAAAGCGGCCAAAAGCGGCAATTCCATGCCACTTGCTGGCCAGCGGCAGGTGCCTGGCGGTGATAATGATCCCGCCACGCTCTTGTCCAGTCGTACCCTCAAAGGCGGCACCGCCTTGATGGTTGGCGGCGCAGAGCCGACCGATGCGGGTTTAATCGCCTTTGCTCGGGCTCAGGGTATGGACCCTAAATTACTGGGACTGTTGACGGAAAATACTGCTCAAGGGGTTAGCAGTAGCGCGCTTAAACAGGGGCCTGCAATTGAAACCGCTGTGGATATAAACCCTGTATTCCAGGCTACGGAATTAAAATCTACCGAATTAAAAACCACTAAATTAAACCGCTCAGAGCCAGAGGCATCTCGACTCAACAGCTTGCTGGCAAACCCTGACGCCACTTTTATTCCCGCTCCAGCAGTGCAGCCCCAGCAGTCTGGGTCTTCAGAAATGCTAGTCGCTGACAAGGCTCTAAAAGTAGGTTTGGCTGAGGGAGCTGCTACACCAGGCGCCACAACAGGCGCGCCCAAGCCTGAGCTCCAGTTGGCGGTTCCTGGCGATAAGTTTTTAACCGCCCAACAGCTTCAACAGCGGGTTCAGAGCAATCAGTCTGCGCCTAGTGCGGGCTTACCCTCTGGCCAGCAAGCATTAAAGACCGCAGTCGAAGCGGCGATCAATGCTCAGAGCGCCAATAGCCAAGAGGCTAAGCCTCAGGCGAGCAACTCCTCAACCAACAGCTCGCAAGCAGTAGCGCAAAATATAACTCAGCAGGCGGCCATGAGTGTCGTTAAAGGCGCTTTAGCAAAGACTAGCAGTCATGCAAATACACTTGATATAAAGCCTAAAAATGCAATCGCAAGTGTTAAGCTAAAGGCCAGTGCCGCGACAGCTGAGCCTCAGGCTAACCCGCTAGAGGCAGCTAAGATAACTGTTGGGCCAAAGATGGCTGAGGCGTTCTTAAAGCAACATCGAGATCGTCAGAACATGCCTGTAACCAAAATGGATGCGATTAACCTTGTGGATAACAAGCTGTTAACCGCCACTGGTCCTGGCGCACTTACCGGCGGGCCACTAGTGAGCGCTGGAGTTGCTCCAGCACCATTGTTTGTCGAGGGTCAGGTAGGCAATTCGACAGCCCAGACAAGTCTAAACGCGAGCCTGTCCAGCGACACGCCGGCCGAGGATGCTCGTCAGGATTCTCTGCGCAGGCAAGATGATTACATGCAGCTGTCGCGCCAGTTAACCGACGCCCTAGGCAAGCGTCTCACTGCTCAGATCCAGCGTGGATCCTGGCAGGTGGAAATGGATTTACATCCGAAGAGTTTGGGTCGGATTGAGGTGCAGTTAGAAATGAAAAATGGCGAGCTGGAAGCGCGATTTATGACCGCTAACGCCACCACCAGAGACTTGATTAACGAGGGAATGCCAAGGTTGCGTGAGGCATTGCAAGAACATGGCACGGAAACTGCTTCTATGGACTTAGGCTCGGCAAATCAGGGCGCTGCTGACGGAAAGTCGACAGGGTCGGGAAGCGATGCCGAAGGATCAAATGACAGGTTGTCTGCGGACGTTGAGAGCGACAACCCCAAAGCAAGCCCGGACATATCAGATGATGGCCTGGACGTACTTGTGTAAATACCGCCCCATTAGTGGACGGATAAGAGGATCGAAAAATGAGTGAAGAAACGACAGAAGAAGAAGTAAAAGCGAAGAGCCCGGTAGTGAAAATTGTTTTAATCGTTGTCGGTATTTTGCTTTTGGTTGCCATAACTGTAGGCGGCACACTGTTTGCCAGTGGCTTCTTTGACGCCAATGAATCAGGGAGTGCAGAACAGGCTATCGCCGCTCTCGAAATGGAGGCCGCCGAACAGGCTGCTGAAGCCGAAGCTGCAGCTGCTGGTCCCGACAAGGTCAAGCAAGACTCGCCAGAATTAACGCGTTTTGAGCCGTCCTATTTTGTGCTGCCAAAGGTGCTGGTTGCGAATATATCCAATTCCAGAAAGGTCATGCAGGCAACAGTGGCGATTATGACGTTCTATGATGAGCGCGTGATTGAGAATGTCGACACGCATGATTTTCCTCTGCGTTTTGCCATGCTCAAAGTTATGCGCAACACGACAGAAGCTGAGGTCGCAGATGCAGACTTTCAAGACAACCTAGCGGCTAAACTGAAAACCGAAATGAATGCAGTGCTGGAAGGTCTAGAAGATTTCGGCGGCATTGAAGCAGTCTATTTTACTGAGTTCGTTGTCCAGTAAGTGAAAGACGAATGACCAACACTTACTCTGCGAACTGTGAGGGCCACAATGGCTGGTATTGATAATCTATTATCCCCGGAAGAACTGGATGCGCTCACCGCGGGGCTCAGTGATGGCTCAATAGAGGCCGACACTGGGCTCAACAGTGAAGTTATGGCGATGCGCCACGACCTGACCAATGAAGACTCCTCTCTGGGGGTGAATATTGGTGCCGTTGATATGATCAATGAGCGCTTTATTAGGCAGTTTCGGCTGGGTCTACTTGAAGTGTTGCGGACTACGCCAAAAGTCAGTATGGCCGATGTCAAGATAATGAAGTTTGGTGAATACTTAAAAGATCTGTCTGCACCACTGTCGGTAAATACGATTAGATTAAATCCTTTGCGCGGCTATTCCATGGCCGTGATTGAGCCTTCAATTGTGTTTGCTGCGCTGGATAATTTTTTTGGTGGATTTGGTCGCGGCTTTGACAAATTGCCGCCAGGGCGACTTTTTACCCCCACGGAAACTAGCATTATTAAAATCATGCTGGACGTACTTTTTGGTTCATTAAAAGAAGCTTGGGCGCCGATCCTGGCCATTAGTTGTGAGCATGTTAGCTCTGAAATTAATCCACAGTTTGCGCAGATCGCCGACGAAAATGACCTGGTCATAGTCAGTCGCTTTACGGCAGATCTAGGGCGAGATGTCTCAGGCAATGTTGATCTGGTTTATCCCTATAGCGCACTGAAGCCGATTCGCGACTTACTGCGCAGTCGAGTGTAAACCGGTGATGGAGACGACGTCTCTGATCAAGAGTGGAGCGCTGAACTGCAATCTGCAGCCGTGGATGCTGAGCTGGAAGTCTCGGTTGAGTTGGCCCAGATAGAAACCACCTTGCGTCAATTTGAGGCAATGAGGGAAGGCGATATAGTGTATTTCAACAAAGGCGAACACGCACGTTTGTACGTCAACTCTGTGCCAGTCTTCGATGCCGATGTCGGCGCAAATGGCTCACAGATGGCAGCACGAATTATAAAGCCACTGATGCCGGTAAAATAAACGGAAAAACTATTTTTAAAATAGTGAATAAAAATTTCGTTACACATTTGTCACAGGAAAGAGAGAAATAACATGGCCGAAACTGATCCAGACCTTTTAGCTGGCGATACAGCATCGACAGAATTGGGCGATTTAAAACATAAAATTAATGCAGATATTCTGCAGAATATTCCCGTTACCATCTCTGTGGAAGTGGGCCGCACTTCGTTAAAAATTCGCGATTTAATGCGACTGACTCAGGGCAGTGTTGTTGAACTCGACCGCCTCGCCGGTGAGCCTCTTGACCTGCTGGTTAACAATACACTGGTTGCCCAGGGTGAAGTGGTGTTGGTCAATGAGCGCTATGGTGTGCGTCTGACCAGTGTTGTTCCGACCGCTGATCGCGTTAAGAATCTTTAGAGTTTTAGACTAATGGGCGAGATTGGTTGGAATGAATGGTTGTCGATGATGACATCTTTGGCGGTGGTTCTAGCGCTGCTTGCCGCTACTCTTTTCGGTCTTAAAAAAATGGGCCTCAGCAACACTAAAGAC
>CAJQJT010000140.1 GCA_905478725.1 uncultured Pseudomonadales bacterium | reverse complement strand
ATGTATTTCCCTATCGAAAACGCCAAGGAATATTACGAAGGGGAAATTAGCGATTTTGAGCAAGTCGGGGTCAAAGCTCTAGACGACCATACATTGCAAGTCACGCTTAACAATCCAACCCCCTACTTTCTACAACTGCTCGACCATTACAGCCTTTATCCAGTGCACCGCGCCACCATCGAAAAATTTGGCGACGCCGATCAGCGTGGCACCCGCTGGACCTACGAAGGCAACCTAGTGGGCAATGGCGCATTCCAACTATCCGAATGGAAAATTAATCGCCGAGTAGTTGTCGAGCGCAATCCCCACTACTGGGATGCCGACAGCATCAAATTGAATAAGATTATCTTCTACCCCATCGAAAACGCCGTCACAGTCGAACGTATGTTCCGCGCCGGCCAGCTCCACTACAGCGGCACAGTCCCCGCTGACAAAATCGCCAGTTACATGGAGCGCAAGGATCCAGCCCTGCACATCGCCCCCTATCTCGGCGTCTACTTTTACCGTATTAATACCCGTGTACCCCAGCTACAAGATAAGCGGGTCCGGCGCGCTCTGGGCATGACCATCGATCGCGACAAGATTAGCCAACGCATACTCAAAGGCGGACAGATCCCCGCCTATACCATCACCCCGCCAGGCACCATGGGCTATTACCCCAAGAGTGATTTAGCCTTCGATCCCGAAGCGGCCCGACAGCTACTGACCGAGGCAGGTTATCCCAATGGCCAGGGTTTTCCCGCCACCGAAATTCTCTATAACACCAGCGAAGGTCATCGCAAAATCGCCGTGGCCATCCAGCAGATGTGGAAAAAACACCTCAATATAGACGTCAAACTGCTCAACCAAGAATGGAAAGTCTATTTAAACAGCGTCACCAGTCTCGACTATGAAATTGGTCGCGCCGGCTGGATCGGGGACTATGTGGACCCGAACAATTTCCTCGATATGTTTCTCTGTGATGGCGGCAACAACCGCACCGGCTGGTGCAATGCAGAATATGATCAGCTCATTCTCAAAGCCGCACCCGAAGCCAAAACTCACGCCGAGCGCTTAGAAATCTTTAACCGTGCCGAAACCATGTTGCTAGACGACATGCCAGTGATCCCAATCTACATCTACACCTCAAACAATCTGGTTAATCCCTCGGTAAAAAACTTTAATGACAACATTCTCAACCAACCGTCATTCAAAGAAATGTATCTGGAAGCTGAAACAGCAGACTCAGGAGCGAAGAACTAATGTGGCGATTTGCCCTCAACCGTCTGCTACAGGCCATTCCCGTGCTGCTCATAGTGATCAGCGCCACCTTTTTGCTGGTGCACTCCGCACCTGGCGGACCTTTCTCTGCGGATAAAGCGGTGCCGCCAGAAGTGATCAAAGCCCTAGAAGCGCAATACAATCTCGATCAACCACTGTGGAAGCAATACATCAGCTATCTAGGTGATGTGGTTCAGGGAGATTTTGGCCCCTCATTTAAATACTCCGGACGCACAGTTAACGAACTGATCGCCGCTGGTATACCCGCCACCGCGGAACTAGCTCTTTACGCCATGATGGTTGCTCTGATTATTGGTGTCAGCGCTGGAGTTGCCGCCGCCATGCGACCCAACACCATGCAAGACTATGTGCCCATGTCCGCCGCCATGCTCGGCATCTGCATGCCCTCCTTTCTGCTGGGCCCCTTGTTAGTACTCATATTCGGTATACATCTGGAATGGCTGCCGGTTTCCGGCTGGGGCGATATGCCCGGGGACAAGATCATGCCCTCGATCACCTTGGGAACCGGATACGCTGCCTATATAGCGCGACTGTCTCGGGGCGGCATGCTTGAGGTGTTGTCTCAGGACTATATTCGCACCGCCAGAGCCAAAGGCCTCTCAGAGCCAGTGATTATCTTCAAGCACGCGATGCGCGGTGGGCTGATCCCAGTGGTCGCCTTTTTAGGACCGGCCTTTGCCGGCCTTTTAGGCGGCTCCTTTGTGGTAGAAACTATCTTCCAAATTCCCGGACTCGGACGCTTCTATGTCCAGGCTGCGTTTAACCGGGATTACACCATGATCTTGGGTATGACCATCTTCTTCGCCACACTGATCATTCTGTTTAATCTACTCTCGGATATGCTCGCCATCTGGCTCGACCCGAAACTGCGCCAGCAAGCTCGGGGGAATAACTAATGGATCACATTAGCCAACAAGAGGCGCTCCAGGAGCAAGGCACATCACTGTGGAAAGATGCTTGGATCAAGCTGAGTAAAAACTATCTGGCGCTATTTGGCCTGGGTATTCTGGCCCTGCTCTGTGTTGTCTCGATACTCACCCCTTGGATCGCGCCCTACGGTTACGAAGAGCAGGACCTGATTCTTGGCGCCACCGCACCCTCTCTGGAACACTGGTTGGGCACTGATATCTTTGGTCGCGATATGCTCACGCGCATCATGTACGGCGGCCGTGTCTCACTCACCGTAGGCTTTATCGCCACCGCAGTAGCGCTAATAATCGGTGTGCTCTGGGGCGCCATCGCTGGGTTTGTCGGTGGTCGAGTCGATGCAGTGATGATGCGTATTGTCGACATCATGTACGCCCTGCCCTTTATGATCTTTATCGTCCTGCTGATGGTGGTTTTTGGCCGCAATATACTGCTGCTGTTCCTGGCCATCGGCGCAGTCGAATGGCTAACTATGGCACGGATTGTTCGCAGCCAAGTGATGTCCCTACGCAAGCAAGAGTTTGTCGAAGCTGCTCACTCTCTGGGTCTATCGCAGTGGACCATTATTCGTCGCCATATTATCCCCAATACCTTAGGCCCAGTAATTGTTTACACCACCCTGACCATTCCCAGTGTCATGCTACTGGAAGCCTTTTTGAGCTTTCTCGGCCTCGGTATTCAGCCACCACAGAGTTCATGGGGACTGCTGATAAATTACGGTGTTGAAACCATGGAAGAATATCCCTGGCTGCTGATATTCCCTGGTGTGACATTGTCGCTGACCCTATTTGCACTTAACTTTCTCGGCGATGGTCTGCGCGATGCCCTCGACCCCAGAACCTCAAAGGATTAACTCTTATGGCATTACTTGAGGTAAATGGGCTAACTATCTATTTTCACAGCAGAAATGGTGTGGTTAAAGCGGTGGATGATGTCAGTTTTAGCGTTGACGCCGGCGAAACCTTGGCGATTGTCGGCGAGTCCGGTTCGGGTAAATCCGTCACCTGTTACAGCCTGCTCGACCTACTGCCAAAGCCACCAGCAAAAATTGAAGCGGGCACCGCCCTATTTGATGGCATAGATTTGCTGAGTTGCGATGCCGCACAGATGCGACGCTTTCGCAGCAACGATATAGCGATGATTTTTCAAGACCCTATGACCTCGCTCAACCCCTTTATTAGTATCGGCGAACAATTAATTGAACCACTGATCTACAACGAAGATAAAAGCCGCCGTCAGAGCCGTTCTGATGCACGCCTGCGCGCCATAGAGCTGCTCGAT
>CAJQJT010000139.1 GCA_905478725.1 uncultured Pseudomonadales bacterium | reverse complement strand
CGGAAAATCTGCCAAAAACTAATAATGCACCTATGGCCCTCGCCTTTAACGAAGCCTACCTGTGGTTTGCGGGTAAGCCTTACCAGGCGGGACAGCAGGATGGCCCGCAACCGACGGAAAACGATGACCTGCAACCGACGGAAAACGATGGCTTCGACCCCAGCGCCTTCAGTGGCAATAACTACATTAGTCCAATCGACGATCAGGCCTGCGCCAATAACTATATGTTGTTTATTTCCAATGGCGGCCCTGATAGTGGTGAGAACAATGTCGCCGAGTCTAAACTCGATGCACTGGGTGGCGTATTCGCCGCCGATCCACTATCTACCGGTTTTCACAGCGGTGAAGAGGCCAATTGGTTAGATGAATATGCACGGTTTTTAAATACTAACGACATTAATGATGACGTGGAGGGTAAGCAGAATGTCTCGATCTACGCTGTGGATGTATTTGAAGCCAAAAATGCCAGCGGCAAACAATACGATCCCAAAACGGATGCTAAAGACTACAGAGACTTTGGTCTAACCAAACCGGATGCCTCAAAGCATGCATTGATGTACAGCGCGTCAGAGGCTAAAGGCGGTGGCGACTATCTGGTTGCTTCAGACGCCGACGCACTGGCTGCGGCGCTCAACGATGTGGTGGACGATATTCTTGAAAAGAACAGCGTCTTTGCCGCGGTGAGTTTGCCGGTGTCAGTAAATATAAAAGGCACCAATGAAAATCAAATTTATATGGGCATCTTTCGTCCCTCTCAGCAGCCGCGCTGGTCCGGCAATCTCAAACTTTATCAAATTGGTCTGGATTCCATTACCGGCAAGCCTATTTTAGTTGATGGTGATGGAGAGGCCGCGGAAGACACAGACACCGGTTTTATTGAAAAATTGGCGCGCAGCTTTTGGACTGCGCCCAGTACCTACTGGACCAATATACCTAGTCTCTCTGGAGATAGTGGTTCCGAGAGCAGCCCCAGTGACGAGCCCGACGGTAAAGAGGTGGAGCGTGGCGGCGTGGCTCAGGGGTTGCGCGAATATGTTGGCACCAATCGTACGGTTTACACCTGCACTGGAGCCTGTAGCAGTTTAGAAGACTTTAATACCTCCAATAACAATCTCGCTTTCGCCGACTTTGACGCGGCTGATGCCACAGAGATGAATAATATTATCAATTGGTCAAAGGGTATTGATCTAGAAGATGCGGATAATGACGATGATGATGACACCACCGATATTCGGCCCAACGTCCACGGCGATGTAATCCATTCCCAGCCAGTGGTCATTAACTATGGTGGCACCAAAGGGCCCTATGTGTTCTACGGCTCCAACGATGGCATGTTCCACGCGGTAAAGGGCGGTATCATCGAGAAGACCGTCGACAGCAGCTCCAAAGATGGCGAAGAGGTTTGGGCGTTTACCGCGCCGGAGCATTTCCCGCAGCTTAAAGTGCTCTATGACAACGTCACCTTGGCCGGTGGTTTTGATAACAAACCCTACTTTTTTGATGGCTCCGTGGGCAGCTATGTAGTCTACGACAGCAACGACGAAGTCAGCAGCGCAATCATCTATCTCACCGCCCGCCGTGGCGGTGATCTTATTTATGCTCTAGATGTTACCAATCCCGAGGTGCCACTGATCAAATGGCGCAAGAGTAGTGCTGATAACGGCTACAGTGAACTCGGCCAGACCTGGTCGAAGCCGGTTGTAACCAAGTTAAAGGTAGGGGCTCAGGACAAAATCGTGCTGATGATGGGTTTGGGTTACGATCCTGATGTGGATGATGGACCTTCAGTAACCCGTACCCAGGGTCGCGGTGTGATTATTATTGATGCCCTAACCGGCGAAGATATTTGGCAGGTTACCTCAGGCTCAGTATCCAGCCCCTCGGGCACAGTTCTCAGTGAAGCCAATATGACATTTAGCGTGCCATCGGATCTCGCCGTGGTTGATCGTGATGGCAATGGTTACTCTGATCGGGTCTATTTTGGCGATACTGGCGGTCAGCTTTGGCGGCTTGATATAGGCAGTGTCACAGTGGGGGATTGGAAAGCCACACGGCTGTTTAAATTTTCCACTTCGCCACAGCGTTTTTTAAATGCCCCCGATGTTGTTGAGAGTCCAGATGGTAATTACGACATGATTATCATTGGCTCTGGTAACCGAGAAAAGCCTGTGGACACCTCGGTGCAGAACTACATGATTTTTTATCGAGACTACGACCAGACCACCACTTCGAGCTCGACAGTAACCCTAACCCAAGCGGATTTGGCGACAGCCACGACCGCTGTCTCTGGCAGCACTGAGGCCTTTGATCCTGATGCGGATATCACCACTAATAGCAAATTTCTAAAAGGCTGGTATCTGACGCTTGAAGCCGGTGAGAAAGTAGTGACCTCAGTATTAACTACTAATGAGGTTGCTACTTTTGCCACTAATATTCCTGGGCAAAATGATGACTGCACAAATCTTGGCGAAGCACGCATCTATAAAATCAATCCGTTTTCTGTATTGGGCAGGGCGCCTGGGGATAAAAACTACGTCACCGTTGGGGGTGGGGGCTTTTTACCCTCGCCAGTAGGCTTCACGGTTATCATCGAAAAACGAGTTTGCGATGCCGATAACAACTGCACAATCGAGGAGAAGGCCGTCAGCGGGGTGATGTTTGGGTTTCATGCGGAAGACACTGAGGGTGATCCATTGGGAGTTCGACGTCGTGTCTGGTGGTACAGCAAACAGGATAAGTAGCCAGGCTTTTAATTTTTGATTCTTGGCGCTGGTTAGCTAATCATCCAGCCCAAGCTTTTGTAGGCGATAGCGTATGGAGCGAAAACTGATGCCGAGCTTTTTCGCGGCGGCGGTTTTGTTCCAGCGGGAGCGCTCTAAAGTATCCAATAAAATTTCTTTTTCTATCTCCTCGAGATGATCATCCAAGGAATTAATCTCCGCGGGCTGCCGCCGTTCGGGGCGATCAACCTTGCTCTGTTCTTCTCTGCCACTGTCGCCGTTAAGCTTAAGATCTGTCACCTCAATGCGGTTGTTTTCACAGAGGGTAGCCGCCCGCTCAAGAATATTTTCTAGCTCACGAACATTGCCGGGAAAATTGTAACAACGCAGTACATCCAAAGCAGGCTTAGACAGCTCCACGGATTCGCCATTGCTGCGGAGATGCTTGAGAAACTCCTCGGTAAGAGGTTCTATATCTTCAGGCCGCTGGCGCAAGCTTGGCATATGAAGATCTATAACATTGAGGCGGTAGAACAGGTCGCTGCGAAAGGTACCCTCCATCACCGCATCCTGGAGATTTTTGTGGGTCGCACTGATCAGCCGCACATCCACCTCCACTTCGCTCTCTGACCCCACAGGCCGAACCCGTTTTTCCTGAATCGCACGGAGCAATTTAACCTGCATATCCAAAGGTAGGTCAGCCACCTCATCAAGAAATAAGGTACCCCCAGATGCCGCTTGAAACAGCCCCATCTTATCTTCAATGGCACCGGTAAAACTGCCTTTGAGATGACCAAAAAACTCCGACTCCATTAAATTACTCGGAATAGCGCCACAGTTTACTGGCGCGAAGAGATTCTTAGCCCGAGGGCTCTGTTGATGTATAGAGCGCGCCGCTAGCTCTTTACCCGTCCCGGATTCGCCGCTGATATACATAGGCGCCTGACTGCGTGCTACCTTGGTGATCTGTTGGCGAATGTTTTGCATATGCTGTGAATCGCCGAGCAGGAGGGGGCCATTGATCATATTTTCTATATGAGCGGCATCAGGCAGTGACAGGGCGTTGCTAATCAAGCTGCGCAAGCGCGACAATTTCACCGGTTTAGAGAGAAAATCAAAAGCACCCAATTTAAGCGCCTCAACCGCCAGCTCCACATTGCCATAGGCGGTTAGCACGGCGATCGGCAACTGTGGGTGGTGCTTCTGCACATAGGCGACCAGATCGAGACCACTGCCATCCGGCAGGCGCATATCGGTTAAACAGAGATCGAAGGACCGTTGTTTGAGTTCGGTTTTTGCTTCCGTAACCGTTTCAACTGCTATTGCAGAAATACTCATTTTTGCCAATGTCAGCTTGAGTAGTTCTCGTAAATCCAGTTCGTCATCAATGATCAGAACGGTTTTGTTCATTTTCTGCATTCCTTGGCAGTAACTTGGCCGGATCAGAAAATACTATTTTGAAGTAGCCTTCTGATGAGCTTTTATACACATAGCTTAGTGTAGCGAAGTTGATTTCACAAAGTTCCCGGGCTATATAGAGACCTAGGCCGACACCCTGTTTTTCGGTGGTAAAAAACGGTTCAAAGATTTTATTTTTGTTGGCTTCAGAAACGCCG
>CAJQJT010000138.1 GCA_905478725.1 uncultured Pseudomonadales bacterium | reverse complement strand
TGCCCTGGGCATCTTCTTGCAAGGCAGTTTGCACTACTTCGGCTACGGATCGATTATGGGCCAGATGGATTACCTCAACACCGGCCCCCTGCAGTATGCGCCGCATAATATTGATCGCTGCATCGTGACCATCAAAGAGGCTGGCAGCGGTAACAAAGCGCAGGGGAATGCCTTTTTTCTGTGCCGGACTTGAGGGTGCAGAATTGGCTGAGGTGCTGGCGGAAACAGTAGAAGTAGTCATTGGATTTTCCATTTAGATTATCAATAGACGTAGTTTAGTTATCTTGCTTGTTGCATGCAAGTAAGTTAATCAAGAAGTTTAATACTGCAACCTCCGACTGGAGGCTGCATCGGTGAACGCCAAGTGCTCAGAACTAACGGGTAGTAACGTAGCCGCCATCCACTGGGATAATGGCACCGGTAATATTGCTCGATGCCCGTGATGCCAGATAGATAGACAGGCCCGCCATATCTTCAGCTATACCCAGACGGCCTGTAGCTGTTTCAGCCACCAGACCTTCACCCTCGGCTTCAATAAGCTTGTCCATCATGCGACTAGGAAAAGGGCCAGGGGCAATAGCATTGACCAAAATATGCTCCTTACCTAGACGTTTGGCCATATGCACTGTGAGCTGGTGAATCGCTGCTTTACTGGCCGAATAGGCATAGGATTCCCACTCTGGTGCGGCAATACCGTGCACCGAGCCAATATTGATCACTCGAGACGGATAGTCTGCCGAGGCACCTGTCTCAAGCTCACTGAGCAATGCGACACAAAGCTGAAAAGCCCCCTTAACATTGACACCCATCACCTTGTCCCAGGCCTTGTCCGGATACTCGCGAATCGGCGCGCCCCAGGTACAGCCAGCGCCATTAACTAAGACATGCAGTTGCGACTCAGACTCGCGGAAAGCTGTGGCAATAGCCTCGCAGCCCTGCTGACTCATAATATCACCTGGCAGTGGATGGCAGACGCCATGCTCAGATAGCTCAGCGGCAACACGCTGACATTCGTCAGCTTTGCGCGAGGTGACATAGGTGATAGCACCGGCCTTCACAAAGGCCTCGGCAATCATAAAACCAATACCACTGGTGCCGCCAGTCACTACAGCAACACGATTTTTCAAGGAAAAAAGATTATTTATATAAGACATGGACCAGCACCTAAATAGTTGAGAAAAACGGTTTGCATAGGAGCATGAGCAAGACTGCTTTGTCAACAGTTATGTTGACCCAAGATCATTTTCAAGGTAGCCTCGAATTCTATTCGCCGGCATCGAGGCCCCTATTATGAAAAGAGAAATTATTGATATATCCATCTATCTTGAAAATGATGTGATATCCGACCCCCCGGGCTACCGACCGCAGATTGACTACATCACCCACAAAGATTCGGTGCCGGAAATTGTTGGATTTTTCCCCGGCCTTGAGCCAGACGAATTACCCGATGGCGAAGCCTGGGCGATCGAGCGGGTTAACCTAATTACCCATAACGGCACGCACCTGGATGCCCCCTATCACTTTGCCAGCACCATGAATCATGGCGAGCGTGCAATCACTATTGATGAGGTGCCGCTGGAATGGTGTTTTCAACAAGGCGTGAAACTGGATTTCAGGCATTTCGACGATGGCTATGTGGTCACCGCCGACGACGTTGAAGCAGAGCTGGCGCGCATTGGCCACGAACTACAACCCCTGGATATTGTGCTGATTAATACCAAGGCTGGCCTACGCTACGGTGACGATGACTATGTCTCCGCCGGCTGTGGCATGGGCTATGAAGCCACTATGTATCTGCTGGAGCGCGGTGTGCGTGTGACCGGTACAGATGGCTGGAGTTGGGATGCACCCTTTGCCCACACCGCCGAACGCTTCGCCGAAACCCGCGATGCCAGCTTAATTTGGGAGGGCCATAAAGCCGGACGCGATATAGGTTACTGCCACTTAGAAAAGCTCCATAACCTCGAGGCACTGCCAGCCAATGGATTTGAGGTGAGCTGTTTCCCGTGCAAGATCAGAGCCGCCTCCGCTGGCTGGACCAGAGCGGTGGCGATCATTAATCATGACTAGGTAACTGGACCGCCGGTTAAATAGAGCAGCTGCCCGGAGACAAAGCCGGATTTTTCACTGACGAAAAAAGACACCGCATTGGCAATATCATCCGGCGTGCCATTGCGACCAACCGGAATCTTGGCTGCTTGATCAAGTTCCATCTGGGCAAAGTCAGTGCCGGTTTTAAGCGCTACATTTTTGGTCATATCGGTGGCGATAAAACCCGGTGCAATAGCATTGGCGGTGACATTGAAGCGTCCCAGTTCAAGGGCCAGAGTCTTGGTAAACGCCACGACGCCCGCCTTGGCAGCAGCATAGTTGGCGGCACCGGCATAACCTAATACTGCCGTGCTGGCAATATTCACAATTCGCCCCCATTGGGCTTCACGCATACAGGCAGCCACGGCTCTAGTGACTAAGAAAGTCCCGCGCAGATTGACGTTCTGTACAATATCCCAATCATCCACAGTCATCTTGCTGAGCATCCGGCTGCGCATAATACCAGCGCAGTTGACCAGAATGTTGGGCAGGCCAAGATCAACTTTGACTTGCGCTATGGCATCGTTAACGGAGTCCTCGTCGGTGATATCCACAGCTATGGCAGTGGCCTTCACACCTAGGGAAAGCAGTGTATCCACTGTCACCTGAGCGGCCTGTTGATTGATATCCAAGGCGGCAATATCACAGCCATCTGTGGCCAGCTGATAGGCAAGGCGCGCACCTATACCGCCGCCGGCTCCGGTGATTACGGCTATTTTTTGCATATTTTAATCCTTGTTTGGGGGCTATTCAGCACTCAAGCCAAGCGCGACCATAGCCCGCTCGACCAATAAAAATTTCTGCGGCCGCCCGGTGGCGGTTCGCGGTACATCTGCAGCATCAATGAGCAACAGATGTTTGGGCACTTTAAAGCGCGCCAACTGCTCGGCACAGATTACCTTGAGTGAGGGCAAATTCACCGCTCCAGAGACCACCACAAAACCAACTCCGGCTTCGCCCATTTTC
>CAJQJT010000137.1 GCA_905478725.1 uncultured Pseudomonadales bacterium | reverse complement strand
TTTTAACTACCCCCGATGGGGGTAGTTAAAACAGAGCTTACTTAACTACCCCCGATGGGGGTAGACGTAGGACATTAAAGCGTAGAAAGCTCTGTTTTAACAGTCGATAGTGCTATGGTGGGCGATGATGTTTTTTCCACTCTAGTGGATTAAAGGCAATTTATGAAACAGCTTTTGAAAGCCGATAGCGATCTGTGGAAATGGGTCTATATTTACAGTTTTGGTCTGCGCCCTAACGCGCACTTTGAGATACAAAAGGACAGTAGTCACCATGGCAATTAGCACCTTTGATTTATTTACCGTTGGCATTGGGCCATCTAGCTCCCACACCGTGGGTCCCATGCGCGCGGCACTTCAATTCGTTGAGGCTCTCGCTGACAGCGGTCGCATGACTGAGGTCATCCGAGTACAGGCAGAGATGTACGGCTCACTGGGTGCCACCGGTAAGGGCCACGGCACTGCCAAGGCAGTGTTGTTAGGTCTCGAAGGGGATCAGCCTGAATCTGTTGATGTGCCTTCGATTGCAGAGCGTGTCGCGGCGATTCGGGAGGGTGGATTCATTACATTGTTGGGCAACCGATCTGATAGCCATCGCATCGGCTTTAATGACAAGACCGATGTCGTCTTGCATCGCAAGAAAACCCTATCCTTTCATTCCAACGGTATGATCTTTACCGCCTTTAATAGCGACGCTGAAGTGGTTGCCAGCAAGACCTACTTTTCTGTGGGCGGCGGTTTTGTGGTGGATGAGAGTGCCTCGGATCAGGATTTTCTGGTGGAGGATAGCAGCACTATCCCCTATCCCTTTGACTCGGGCAAACAGCTGCTGGCCCTCTGTGAAGAGCACAGCATGAGTATCTCCGAGCTGATGATGGAGAATGAAAAGACCTGGCGCAGTGAACAGCAGGTACGTGACGGGCTGTTAAACCTCTGGTCGGTAATGCAGTCCTGTGTCGCCAATGGCATAAGCAATGGCGGTATTTTACCTGGCGGTCTCAATGTGCGCCGCCGCGCCAAAGAATTGCATCAGCAATTGTTGAGCCGCCCTGAGGCAGCTATGTCAGATCCCCTTTCGGTACTGGATTGGGTCACGCTCTACGCTCTGGCAGTGAATGAAGAAAACGCTGCCGGTGGTCGAGTGGTGACTGCGCCAACCAATGGCGCGGCGGGCATTATCCCAGCGGTGCTGCACTACTATATGCGCTTTGTACCCACGGCCACTGCCGAGGGCGTGGTGAGATTTTTACTCACCGCCGCGGCCATTGGCATGCTGTATAAATTGAATGCCTCTATCAGTGGTGCTGAAGTAGGCTGTCAGGGGGAGGTGGGTTCTGCCTGCTCCATGGCTGCCGGTGCTTTGGCCGAAGTGATGGGCGGCACCCCAGCTCAGGTAGAAAATGCTGCTGAAATTGGTATGGAACACAACCTGGGTCTGACCTGTGATCCCATTGGCGGTCTGGTACAGGTGCCCTGTATCGAGCGCAATGCTATGGGTTCGGTAAAGGCAATTCATGCCGCACGCATCGCCATGCGTGGTGATGGTGCACACTTTGTGTCATTGGATAAGGTGATTGAGACTATGCGCAAAACCGGCAAGGACATGCACGTGCGCTATAAGGAAACGTCTAGAGGTGGATTGGCGACCAATGTTCTTGAGGTGCCAGTCAATATTGTTGAATGTTAAGCCTGCTCTAATTTAACCTAACCTGAGGTAGCCCTCAGGTTAGTTAAACAAGTGGTCAATACAAGCTTAGGCAATCAAATCATACTGCTCAGCAAGAATCGCAATAATCTCTGCCTTTGGGTCTTCTGGCAGACTGATTTTCTCACCAGTGATTTTTTCTGCAATGCCAGTGTAAGTTTCAGATACAGACATCAATACTGACTCTGGGAGCAGGTTATCTTCCGCCAGAGCAGTACGCTCAGGCATACGATTCTTATTCAGCAGAATGTCCGGATCAGGAAAGTGGTTGAGCAGCAGCTGGCGGAAACCTTCTTTCGAGTTCTCGACAATCTTGCCGTCGGCAAAGCTGGCGCTATCCCAAATACGCGATGAGTCAGGGGTGCCCACTTCATCCATATAAATCAGTTTTTCGTTGTTCTGCTTGTCGCGCACATAACCAAATTCAAATTTGGTGTCGACAAAGGTCTGGCCAATTTCTGCCAGTGATTCACTGATCAGATTAAAGCCTTCGCCGAGAAGCTTTTCATAGACATTGATATCTTCGACATTACGGAACTTAAAGCTTGAATAATTATTTTCGATATCGGCACGGGAGACATTCACGTCATCCGCTTCCGGAACACCGGGAATACCGGTCAAAATACCTTTGGTAGAAGGGGTAATCAGCAATTCTGGTAGACGCTGATCTTTCTGCAAACCATCTGGCAGTTCGATACCACAGAAGTTGCGCTCACCCTTGCTGTAGGCGCGCCACATAGAACCGGTGATATATTGACGACAGATGGCTTCGATCATGACCGGCTTGGCTTTTTGTACAATCCATACCAGAGGGTGGGGAACATCCAAAATATGACTGTCGGCCAAACCCTGCTCGCGGAACAGTTTAAACCAGTGGTTAGAGATGGCATTTAGCGCCGCGCCTTTTCCAGGCACACCATTCATACCGCCTTCACCCTTCCAGATACATTCAAAAGCAGAGATTCGATCGCTGATCACCATAATCGCCAGAGGCGCATCCGCGGCCACATCATAGCCTTTGTCAGCAATCAGACGACGGCTGTCTGCGTCGGTGAGCCAGTAAACTGAGCGCACTTTACCGCTGTGTACCGGCTGGTCGCTGCGAATGGGAAGATCGTTGTTGGAGGCTAATACTTTATTAGCAAGACTCATAGTTATGCCTTGAAGGTAGGTAGTTGTTAGGGTATTTCGATGTCGCTTGATTTAGCGAGATCAACAAAGATGCAGATCTTAGCAACTGAATAGGCTCTGAGCAAAGGAAAGATTGCGGCTACTGGTGGGATTTTGTAGGCTGGCCTGCACAGCTCTGCGTATTTCTTAGTAACCCACTTATGTAAACTTTAACAACTATGGCCTTTTATCTATGAGTTCAATTTTAATCACCGGTGGCAGTGGCTTTATTGGCCGGCACTTTTGCGATCAGGCCGAACAGCTGGGTCATCAGCTCTCTGTGCTGACACGCAACCCCGAGGCAGCTGCAGCGAGACTGCCTGCATCGGTGCGTCTGATTCAGGGACTTGAGGAGCTGGACGTAGACTATGTTCCCGAAGTCATTGTCAATCTGGCCGGAGAACCCCTGGCAGCGGGGCGCTGGACTCAGCGTCGCAAGCAGCGCTTCTATGACAGTCGGATTAATCTCACCGATCATCTCTATGAATTTTTTGCCGAACGCAATCGAAAGTCTAAACAAAACCCCAGCGTTGTGATCAGCGGTTCAGCTATTGGCTATTATGGGCCTAGCCACAATCCAGTGGATGAACATTCCAGCGCCGTGGATGGCTTCTCTCACCAGCTGTGCAAAACCTGGGAGCAGAGTGCCAAACGTTTTGAAACTCTGGGTAGTCGGGTGTGCTATCTGCGCACTGGCATTGTGCTGGGGGAAGAGGGTGCTCTGGCGCGGATGCTTCCACCCTTTAAACTGGCTCTTGGTGGCCCAATCGGCAGCGGCGAGCAGGGTATGTCATGGATTCATATTGACGATATGGTTGGGGCGATTTTGCACTGTATCAACAATCCGCAGCTTTCCGGTCCGGTCAATGCCACGGCCCCCAAACCAGTCTCCAATGCGCAGTTTAGCGCCAGCTTAGGCGTCGCACTCAATCGACCGGCGCGGTTGCCGATGCCAGGATTTATGGTCAAACTGCTGTTTGGTGAAATGGGTGAGGAGCTGTTATTGCAGGGGCAATATGTACTGCCGAAAAAGCTACTGGCCAGCGACTACCCATTCAAATACAGCGATCTCGAAAAAGCCCTACAGCAGATTGTGGCTGCCTAGTTGGGATAACCGGTGATTTTCCGGATTGCCTCATAGCTGGGTTTTAGACTCTTATACATTTTGCGATAGACCTGAGTGTAGAGCTGGCTATAGATTTTCTGATTGGCCGCTATAGGCTCAAAGCGGTCACCGTCGTGAGTCATTTTCGCCGCTGCGCTGGCAAAGTCAGGGTAAATTCCACAACCCACTGCGGCTGCCATGGCGGCACCCAAGGCTGAAGTCTCATAGGTGTGGGGGCGCTGCACTGGCATGCCAAATATATCCGCGGTGATCTGCATAACCTGATCGCTCTGTGAACCGCCACCTGAGACCAGCAGGCGAGTTATTGGCTGGCCGCTGTGTTTCTCTACTCGCTCTTTGCCAGCACGCAGGGCATAGGTTAGCCCTTCAATAATGGCGCGATAGAGGTGTGCTCTGGTGTGTACATCGCCAAAGCCAATAATGGCACCTTTGGCTTCGGGACCTTCATTGTCGGCACCTGCACCCCAGTAGGGCTGCAATGTCAGGCCTGCAGAA
>CAJQJT010000136.1 GCA_905478725.1 uncultured Pseudomonadales bacterium | reverse complement strand
GTAAGCTGGCTGCGCATAACATTAGTGCCAATGTTATGGCCGCCTATTTTCACGACCATATTTTTGTCGCTGCTGCCGATGCTGACAGAGCATTGGCGCTACTACAGTCAAATAACCTCTAGTATTGCCGACGACACAGGTTTTGCTGTGCTGGTCAGATTTGCCAGTTGTTGAGCATATGTGTTGGCATTAATCACATCACCCATCATTAACAAGGCCGGCGACGGCAGTGGATGTTGGGCAAGTTTGTCGGCGATATTGCCGACGGTTCCCACCAGCACCTGCTGTGCATTAGAGGTGCCCTGAGCTACCACGGCAAAGGGTTTATTGGTCGGGCAGCCGCGTGCAATCAGTTCTGCGGTGATCTCCTTTAAGTTAGACAGGCCCATATAAAAGACCACAGTGCTGTCTCTTTGTAGTGCCAGATCCCAGTTGATATGCATTTTCCCCTGCTGCCTGTGACCGGTAATAAAGGTCACTGCATGAGCATGATCGCGATGGGTCAGGGGAATTTGGGTTGCTGCGGCACAACCAATGGCGGCGGTAATCCCTGGGACTATGGTGCAGGCTATTCCCTGTGCTGCAAGATGTTCAACCTCTTCGCCGCCGCGGCCAAAGATAAAGGGGTCGCCGCCTTTGAGGCGAACGACTTTTTTGCCGCAGCCGGCCAACGCCGCCAATAGC
Organism: uncultured Pseudomonadales bacterium; assembly: GCA_905478725.1. Taxonomy (GTDB): domain Bacteria; phylum Pseudomonadota; class Gammaproteobacteria; order Pseudomonadales; family Porticoccaceae; genus HTCC2207. The sequence continues at coordinate 1,907 of CAJQJT010000136.1, read as the reverse complement.
GTGCATATTTGATCCTGGGGCAGGCTGTGCTGGTCTTTCTTTTTGCCGACATAAATAAGGTCGCAGTGTTTGTGAGCGTAATCCAGCAGCACTGGATTGGCTAGGCGATCATAGACAATCGCATCCGCGTCCTTGAGTAATCTCATTGCCTTAACCGTGATCAATTCTGGATCGCCGGGCCCAGCACCGACAAGAAATACTTCACCTAGGCTGTCTACTGCAGAGCACTCTGGGGGGGCAAATAAATTCACAATATTGGTCATGGGGTTGTCCGGGTTGTCTGGCTGATAAGGCTATTTAATTCAGGAATGCAGGAACCACAGTTGGTTCCGCATTGAAGTTGCTCGCCGAGCTGTTGCGCGGAACAAGCGCCGGCCTCTATGGCTGTGATAAGGCGTGCTTCGCTGATATTAAAGCAGGAGCAGATTAGCTTGCCATCGTTTTCTGCTAGAGACATATCCGGTCCCGATAGCAGTCTCCAATAGCTCTCTGTGGTGCGATTGTTGAATAGGTCTTGCATCCAGGTTTTGGCTGGCAGAGATGATTTGTTGCGATGACTAAAGATGGCGATTTCCATCTGTTGATCGCTGTATCCGATAAGGCGCTGGTCTAGATTGGCAGCATCGGAAAACTGCCCATAGGCCATGGTGCCAGCTTTTTCTTCAGCGTCTGCGGTGAACTGAAAGCTTTCTGAAACATAGCCTTGCCAATTAAATTCTGCACGCACAGCGACCTGATAGATAAAACCCTGCTGTTTGGGCAAGGCCGCCGAGGTCCAGTTAAGAAACCCTGAACAGTCTAGCGCGGTACGACTTACTAGGGTTGCCCAACAGGGAGTCTCAATCTTGTTTAGCGCGGCGCGGCTGTATTTAAATTGAGGTTGGCCGGAGATTGGGTCAAAAAGCGGTTCGATCAGTGTGTCGACTCGGGCGCTGTGGGCATTTTGGTCGCTCCAGTGAATGGGTATAAACAGTTGGGCCGGTTTTATTCCCTGATCAATAGCGGTGATTAGTCGAATTGCCCCTTGGCGGGTTGAGACCTCAGCCAGATCACCGCCTTGTAAACCTGCCGCCGCTGCGGTGTCTGGATGCATGGCGACAAAAGGCTGGTCAGTATGGTCGAGCAACGATGCGGCGCGAGCGGTGCGTGTCATGCTATGCCATTGATCGCGAATGCGGCCGCTGTTGAGAATTAGGGGAAACTTTCTTTGCGACTTGCGCTGCGTCGGTAGCCGCGGGCTGATGGCAATAAATCGTCCAAGACCCGTTGGGGTGACAAATTGCCCATCTGCAAATAGGCGTGCAGTGCCCTGGGGTCTATCTACAGTCACCGGCCACTGGATAGGTTGCAGACCATCATAGTCGGCCTCGGATAGTTGCCCGAGGGCGCCAATATTGAACAGCCGCTGGCCATTATTTTGACAGCCACTGAGCTGCGCATGTTCGACAAACACATCTCGAGGTGACTGATAGTTAAAGCCTTGGCTAAAGCCCATGGCATTCGCCACCTGAGCCAGTATCCACCAGTCGGCACGAGCTTCTCCCGCGGCGCTAACCAGTGCCCGCTGTCGCGAGATGCGCCGCTCAGAGTTGGTCACAGTGCCGGATTTTTCGCCCCAGCCGGCGGCGGGCAGGAGGATATTGGCCGTGGCGGTGGTGTCGGTTTCAGCTATACAATCTGAGACAATCACCGTGTCACACTGCTCTAGTGCTGCTTTGACTCGGTTTGCATTGGGCATACTGACCACCGGGTTGGTGCCGATAATCCAGATCGCTTTAATGCTGCCATCGGCGACGGCATCAAATAGCTCAACTGCCTTCAAGCCCGGGTGCTGACTGAGCTGATCGCTATTCCAAAACGCTGATACTGTGGCCACATTCTCAGGACTATAATCCATATGGGCGCCG
>CAJQJT010000135.1 GCA_905478725.1 uncultured Pseudomonadales bacterium | reverse complement strand
GAGAATTCCCTGATCGTCTATTTTGGCGATGCGCGCACTCAAATTATTAGCGAGGACATTGCCTCAGAGGTGGCCGCAACCGCCGCACAGCTGCGCACCAGTCTCGGCACGCAGCTAATCGACCTTGTGGCCTCCTACGCTTCCCTGCTAGTGATTTACGATCCCTTTAAAACCGATCATCATGCAGTGCGCGCCGCTATTCGCCGTGCACTGGCTGACCCCATAGATACAGACGTCAGCCAATCCGGAGCATTGGTCACACTGCCGGTTTACTACAGCGCCGAGTCAGGACCTGACCTGCAAACACTGGCTGATAATGCAGGCCTCTCCATTGAAGAAGTCATCAGTATTCACCAACAATCTGAATACCGTGTTTATGCCATAGGCTTCGCCCCTGGCTTTGCCTATCTTGGCGAACTTGACCCCCGCATAGCCGCACCACGACTCGCCACCCCGCGGCAAAAAGTTCCCCGGGGCGCAGTTGCTATTGCCGACCGCCAAACTGCAGTCTATCCAGCAGAGTCTCCAGGCGGCTGGAATCTGATTGGCCTCTGCCCAGCGCTAATGTTCGACCCCAGTGCTGAGCCGAGCATGCCAGTTCAAGTCGGCGATCGGGTGCGCTTCAACGCCATAGACAGAGAAACCTATCTGGGTATGGGCGGCCTCTTATGACTATTAACAGCGGGTTTAAGGTGATTCAGTCAGGTATATTTAGCTTGATTGAAGACGCAGGGCGCTTTGGCCAGCACGGTATTGGCCTCACCACTGGCGGCCCCTTGGATAGAGAAGCCTTTCGCTGGGCTAATCGTCTCTGCGGTGATCAGCAAACCGCTGCCGCTATCGAAATCACCGTTGGCGGTTTGGTTTTAGAATCGACGGTTAATACCACCATTGCCGTCACTGGCGCGACTATTCCATTGAGTATTAACCAACAATCCCGAGCGCTATGGCAGAGCCATCAAGTAAAAGTCGGCGATCGCATCGAACTGGGATTTGCCTCATCAGGCAGTCGTGGCTACTTCGCCGTCGCCGGTGGATTCACCATTAATCCTATTTTCAATAGTGCCGCCACAGTGCCCAGAGAAGCCTTAGGCGGATTACATCGCGATGGCACGGCACTGCAAGCCGGAGACTTTATACCCTGCTCAGAGAGTCTCTCCGCACCGCAGCAGCGCGTACCCGACAGCCACCGTCCAGACTACAGCAGCAACAGCACAGTCTTGCGAGTGGTACTGGGTTACCAGCAGCAGGCTTTTAGTCATATTAGTAAACAGCTATTTTTCAGCTCTGAATATAAGGTCACCGAGAGCAGCGACCGCATGGGTTTTAGACTCAAAGGCCCAGGGATTAAATCGACTCTCGACGGCATTCTCTCTGAAGGCATTTGCCTTGGTGCTATTCAAGTACCTGCAGACGGTCAACCCATAGTGCTGCTCAATGATCGTCAAACCATCGGCGGCTACCCCAAACTAGGTTCAGTACTCTCCCTGGATATTGGCAAGCTCGCACAACTCTTGCCCGGCGGTATTCTGCGCTTTGAAGCGATCAGCATAGAGCAGGCACACAACCTATTACTGCTCGATCAGCAGCGCTTTGCCGACACCGTTCTGGAGCAAGTTGGGCTCGATGAATAATCTGATTCTCAGCACCCATATCGAAAACCTTTTAGTGGCGCGCAACCCTCGAGGCATGCAAACACTGCAGGCGGCGCTGGTACCAGGTTACTATTTGCGCGCCGCCCAGTTAGTACAGGCGGCCAGCGCCCTCAGTACTCCCACTACTAGCGCCAGCACCGTACTGATCGGCACCGGCTTCCCCGTGGCTGGCACCTATGAAACCGATGGACCAGTGGGCGCCATCGCGCTCTATGGCGCATTAGAAACCATCGGTATGAAACCTGTACTAGTCTGTGGTGCCCCCCTAGCAGATGCCATCGCCGATGATTACCGAGTGCACAAAATTAGTGTCGGTGAACCCGCGCTCAGCAAGGTCGAAGCAGAAAATGCATTACAGTATTATCAGCCCTCACTGGTTATCTCTATTGAACGTCCGGGCATGGCCGCAGATGGCCACTATTACAATATGCGCGGCGAAGATATTAGCCCCGCCTGCGCCAGCTTCGATTACTTTTTAAGCTTGGCCAGTTGCCCCACTATCGCCATTGGCGATGGCGGCAATGAAATAGGCATGGGCAATGTGGCGACGACCCTCCAACAGCTCAATATTATTCCTTCAGCCACCTGCTGCGACGAACTGCTGATTGCTGACGTATCCAACTGGGGAGCCCATGGTTTGATCGCCATGCTCTCAGTGTTGAGAGAGCAAGATATGCTGCTGGGCTGGGATAATTTGGCCAGCCTACAGTATCTCTCAGGGCGTGGAAGTGTCGATGGTGTGACCCGAGAAAACAGCTTAACCGAAGATGGTTTAAGCGCGGATATTAGTGAAAAACTCATTAAAGACCTGAGAAAATTGGGCGGTTTTTGTTGATCTCAGCGTATTTTCTCGGGAATTTCGCAATCGCCATTAAAAAATACCTGACAAGCCACAAATAAAACCGCTATACAGATTAATTTGCTTTGCGTGCGACCAATCACGCTGATACCCTTTTTCGCTGTAAGGCAAAGTGATAAAAAAGACTAATCAAAGCCTCTCAATAAAAGTGGCTAAGTGTCCCACCCCAACAAGGTATGAACATGAGTATTGCATTTCTAGATGGCCGTTACATGCCCATAGAGCAGGCCAAAATATCGCCAATGGATCGCGGATTTTTATTCGGTGATGGCATCTATGAAGTGGTGCCCTCCTATGCTGGGAAAATGGTCGGCTTTGCCCCTCATATAGCGCGCATGCAAGAGGGTCTCGAGGCAATCGGCATTCGACTAGACTGGTCGGTAGACGACTGGGCTGAACTCTGTAATCGCTTGATCTCGGAAAATGATGCCGGCAATTTAGGTATCTATCTGCATGTAAGCCGTGGCACCGACACAAAACGCTTTCACGCTTTTCCAGAAAATGTAGCGCCGACTGTGTTTGCCTATACCTTTGAAATAGCCCCGGCACCCATAGCTGACAAGAGCATTGTTAAAGCGAAAAAAGCCTCCACTACTCGCGATCTTCGCTGGGAGCGCTGCCAGATAAAATCCACTGCGCTGCTCGGCAATGTGCTGCATTTTCAGCATGGCTACGCCCAAGGCAGTGACGAGACCCTGCTGTTTAATGCAGACAATCAGCTCACCGAAGCGAGTGCCTGTAATGTCTTTATTGTTAAAAATGGCACCGTAATAACGCCATTGTTGGACAATCAAAAACTCCCGGGCATCACCCGACAGATTATTCTCGACGTACTGCGCAACGATGGCCAGATTAGTGTGGAAGAGCGCATAGTCACCATGGATGAAGTAGCCAATGCAGACGAAGTCTGGATTACCAGCTCCTCAAAGGAAATCGCCCCGATCACTGAGATCGACGGCAAGCCAGTTGGCGATGGCACCATTGGCGACATCTGGCTGGCGGCTCAGACGCTCTATTCCGCCGCAAAATTTGATTACTAGATTTTGCTACTCTATTTGAAAAACAGGTAACAGCATGTCCAGACCCACCAGAGCAGTTATCGACCTTCAGGCCCTGCGCCACAACTATCAGTTGGCGCAGTCATTGGCCCCCGACTCAAAGACCATGCCCATGGTCAAGGCCAATGCCTATGGTCATGGCGCGGTAAAGGTGTCTCAGGCCCTCAGTGATATTGCCCCAGCCTTTGGTGTTGCCTGTATTGAAGAGGCACTGGAACTGCGCAGCGCCGGAATCAAACAACCGATACTATTATTAGAAGGCGCCTTTGACGCCGCCGAACTCAAAGTAGCTGCTACCAAAGGCTTCTGGGTGATGGTTGAAAATCATCAGCAAAAACAAGCGATTATTGATGCGGATTTAGCACTGCCTTTAACGGTCTGGCTCGGCGTCGACACCGGTATGCACCGTCTGGGTTTTCACTCCGACGAAATCAATGAGGTGTATAAAACCCTCAACAGCAGTCGCAATGTTAGCCAGCCCATCGTCGTTACCTCGCACTTTGCCTGTGCCGATGATTTGCACAGTGATGCGACCGCCAAGCAAATCGCTACCTTTAAAGTCTGCGCACCAGTTGCGGCAATGCAGAGCCTAGCCAATTCAGCCGCCATTTTGGCCTGGCCCAAAGCCCAGCGGGAATGGCAGCGCCCGGGTTATATGCTCTATGGCAACTCACCCTTTGCTGGACCCCAAGAGAATGCCGATAAGCTGAAGCCGGTAATGTCATTTGAATCTGCAGTGATTTCCCTGCGTAGTATTGCTGCTGGTGAGTCCGTGGGCTACACAGCAAACTGGACTGCCGAGCGAGACTCAACTATCGCCACCATTACCGTTGGCTATGGCGACGGCTATCCGCGCAACGCCAGCAATGGCACGCCAGTACTGATTAATGGTGTTCGCTACCCGCTCGTAGGCCGTGTCTCTATGGATATGATTACAGTTGACGTTACAGAGTTAAGCGACGTTGCCATTGGTGACAAGGCCGTACTCTGGGGCCCAGAGTTGCCGGTCAATGAAGTCGCCAGCTACTGCGGCACCATCGGCTATGAACTGCTCACCCGTATGCCAGGGCGAGTACCTCGCATTTATTTATAAAACTAGGTTATTCATAAAAACAGATCAGCCCTAGGGATTTATCTTAATCGCCGTCTCAGACTTTACGTCATGGATCACCACATAGGTGTGGGTCTGGCTAATCCCTTTAATCCCAGATAGCTTGCCACCGAGAAAACGCTGGTAATGCTGCATATCCTCCACTCGAATCTTGATCAAATAATCAAAGCCACCAGCCACCAGCTGACATTCCACCACCTCGTCCAATAACAACATCTGCTGATCGAACAGCGTAATAGCTTCGGTGGTTGTGCTGTCTAACTGCACCTCAATATAGGCGGAGAGTGAGGCGTTGGCTTTCACCGGATCCAGCAGCGCCACATATTGGGTAATAAAGCCCTCTTTTTCCAGTCGCTTAACCCGTTCAAGGCAGGGTGTCGGAGTGAGGTTCACCTGCTTCGCCAGCTCTACGTTGGCGATACGACCCTGGCGCTGCAATATATTAAGAATCCGTCGATCAGTACGATCAAGATCAGTCACTGTTTTCACTTTTAGCACTCTGTTTGGCATTCTATTCGACACTCCATAAACAAAAACCTGAAAGAGCATAATAGTCGACAAAAGCCAAATTAGCAGTTTATTTGACTGGAATATGGCAAATTATGGAGACATATACTACATAATTTAAGCAAGAATGCCACATATTCAACAGCACCTAAACGCGAGTAAGCACCCATGAATCAGACTTCGCTGCGCAATAAAATACGTCATGCCACCCACCAGGATGAGCACCAAGCTGTGACCCAGTTGTTGCACAGTAATCCCCTCTCTGGCGCAACTCGCGACACTATTTTGCAAGAGTCACGGGACCTGGTCACTCAGTGTCGAGCGGACAAATCCAGCAACGGTATATTGGATGCTTTTTTACTCGAGTTTGGTCTCTCAAATGCTGAAGGCGTGGCACTGATGTGTCTCGCTGAAGCCCTATTGCGTGTGCCCGATGCATTAACCGCAGATCGCTTAATTGCCGAAAAAATTAAGGCCGGCAACTGGAACAGCCATCGCAATAAGTCCAAGTCACTGTTTGTGAATGCCTCAACCTGGGGTCTGATGCTCACTGGCCAGTTGGTGAGTCTCGACGCAGAGATCACGGAAAACACCGACAACTGGGTCAGACGACTCACCGCCAGCGCTGGCGAACCTGTTATTCGCGCTGCAGTGATGCAGGCGATGAAAATAATGGGCGGTCAATATGTGCTGGGACGGGATATTAAAGAAGGCCTCAAGCGCGGCGCCAAACAAAATGACAATAACACTCGATTTTCTTTTGATATGCTCGGCGAAGGCGCACGCACCGATGCCGATGCCCAGAAATATTTAACCGCCTATGCCAGTGCCATTGATAATATAGGTAAAAGTGAAAGCAGCCCTGAGCGCGATGAAGCCACTGATGTAAACAGCGCCAATGGTATCTCGGTAAAACTCTCGGCACTTCACCCACGTTACTATTTTGCCCAGTACGATCTAGTGATGACTGAATTGCTGCCACGCATTAAGCAGCTCTGTGTCCAAGCGGCGAAATACAACATTGGCCTCTCCATAGATGCCGAGGAAGCCTACAGACTCGACATCTCCATGGACATCTTTGAAATCCTCGCCAAAGACAAGGATCTCGATGGCTGGCAGGGACTCGGCTTTGTACTGCAGGCCTACCAGAAGCGCGCACCGGATACCGCCAAATGGCTAATTGGCCTAGCCCGTGAGGCTAATCGCCGTTTAATGGTGCGACTGGTTAAAGGTGCCTACTGGGATGCCGAGATTAAACATGCCCAAGAGCTAGGCCTTGCCAGCTATCCTGTATTCACCCGCAAAGCCAATACCGATCTCTGCTACCAGCACTGCGCCGGCATTTTACTCGATGCTCAGGACGCGATTTACCCACAATTTGCGACCCACAATGCCTACACCGCCACCATGATTCTGAACATTGCCGGAGACCGTCAATTTGAGTTTCAGCGTCTTCATGGCATGGGCCATATTCTCTATGACAACCTGAGACTCTCTATTTCAAAAGCCGCCAACGGAAAAACAGCCACGGCCAAAGTCATTCCAGTGCGTGTCTATGCCCCCATTGGCAACCATAGCGATCTGTTGCCCTACCTAGTGCGACGTCTGCTGGAAAATGGCGCCAACAGCTCCTTCGTCAATCGCTTCCTCGATGAACAGACACCAGTAGAAGAGCTACTTGAAGATAATCGCAAGCAGGTCAATAGCTGCTTCCCCTATCAGCACAAAGGCATTCCTATTCCTCCGGAAATGTTTAGCGCAGTGGGTGAAGATCGTAAAAATGCCCATGGCATAGATCTAGATTCAGTACAGGAATCAGAGCTGTTATTAGCGCAGGTAGCGAAAACACCACAGTTGATATCCCAGCCGATTATCGGCGGTGTGGCGTTAGACAAACCACTGGAACCCAACTACAGCCCAAGTGATCAGACTCAGCTGATTGGTCACAGCGGCCGTGTCAGCGATGGAGAGATACTCACAGCCCTAGAGTCTGCCCATCGAGCCTATAATGCATGGAACAGCGTAGGTCACGGCGCACGCGCGACAATTCTCGAGAAAGTCGCAGACCTTATGGAGAGAGACTTTGGTGAGTTAATTGGCGTCATCAGCCTTGAAGCTGGACGCACAGTTAATGATGGTATTTCCGAAGTCCGCGAGGCCATCGACTTCTGTCGTTACTACGCAGTGCAAGCCAAATCATTCCAGGGCTTAACCGGACGCGGCGTATTCTTCTGTATCAGTCCGTGGAACTTTCCCCTCGCCATTACCGTCGGTCAAATCGCCGCGGCCCTGGCGGCGGGTAATACAGTACTGGCCAAACCCGCAGCGCAGACACCGGCCATTGCCGCCATTGCCGTGCGTCTTTTTCACGAGGCCGGCGTTCCAGGCGAAGCCTTACATTTGCTGCTTGGCAGTGGCTCCCAGATCGGCAACCTAGTGCTCACCGACAGCCGTATTAAAGGTATTTCCTTCACTGGTTCCACCGGCACTGCACAGCATATCAATCAACAGCTAGCCAAACGCAGCGGCCCACCGATTCCCTTTATCGCTGAAACTGGCGGCCAAAACTGTATGGTCGTGGACTCCAGCGCCCTGCCAGAACAGGTAGTGGATGACGTAATCATGTCGGCCTTCCAAAGTGCCGGACAGCGCTGCTCAGCCCTCCGCGTATTATTTGTCCAATCCGATATAGCCGACAATTTGCTGCACATGCTGAAAGGTGCCATGGCCTCACTGAAGGCCGGCGACCCACGCTTACTCAGCAGTGATCTGGGGCCAGTGATCGATTCCGGGGCACAGAAAGAACTCCAGTCTCATATAGATCGCATGAACCGCGAAGCTAAATTGATTGCAAAAGTCGAGTTGGATAGCAGCTGTGCCAATGGCAGCTTCATCGCACCCCATGCCTTTGAAATTGATTCCCTCGACGTGCTGACAGACGAAGTCTTCGGCCCAATACTTCATGTGGTTCGCTTTGATTCTGATCAGCTGGGCAAGGTGATTGAACAGATTAACAACACCGGCTTTGGTCTTACCCTAGGCGTTCACAGCCGCATTCAGGCCTTTGCACAGAAAGTATTTAGCAACACCATCGCTGGCAACACCTATATTAATCGCAACATGGTTGGTGCCGTAGTTGGGGTTAACCCATTCGGCGGTCGCGGGTTATCCGGCACAGGTCCAAAAGCCGGCGGACCCAACTATATGCTGCGCTTCTCACAAGCGGATATTCCAGAGACTGCAGGCCGATCATTTGACCTAGTTATCAATGACTCTAAAACAGATCATGGAGCCTTAGTATCAGACGCCCAAAAGGCACTGAAAAAATGGCAGTCTACCTCAATCGACTCAAGGCTAATTATTCTGCAGCAGGTCGCCACAGACCCATCCTGGCTCCAGCAGATTGATGCAGTTGCCAGAGAGACTCTGGCCAATCCAATCGAACTTCCGGGCCCCACCGGCGAAGACAATCGACTGTCAGTTCAAGGCCGTGGTGTGGTGGTAGTTGTTATTACTCCCCAGGACCCATTCGCCCATGCAGAGAAACAAATTGCCAGCGCCCTACTCTGTGGCTGCCCGGTCATTGTTACCGCTGACGGCTGCCATCAAGACGATTTACTTAGCCTGCGGGATAAATACGGCAAAGCGGGCCTAGCGAAAAACTTGCTGCAATTTGCCGCCCTAGATAACCTTACCGGTCTGGTTTTAGATAATCAGGTGGAGGGCATAGTCACCAACAGCCTGAATACCAATAGCTCAGACCTCAGGCAAGCGATGGCAAAACGCACTGGGAGTATTATCCCACTGATTGAATGGCCCCAGCGGGACCAAGATTACAGCTATCACTGGCTGCTGTGGTTTTTAAGTGAGCGCACGCGCACAGAGAATTTAGTTGCTCGTGGCGGTAATACGAAGTTGTTTAATCTAGAGGAATAAGAAGGAATAAGACGGAATAATTTTGCCGACCAGGCTTTTTGATTAAGTGGCTTCTTTATATAAAAAGGGCTTCTTAAAAAAGCCTAGAACCGCCACTCATTGCGCGATGAAAAACCATCGGCATTGTTAATAAAGCGCAGAAAGGTCGGCGTTACACGAAAAAAATGACTCTTACCAAAGGCCGCACCAATGCGTTTTTCCTGATCGTTAGCCGGATTGTCGATCAGCGCCTTCACTTCAGGGAAACGCTGAAAATAACGTGCCGCAGCGGCGGCTCTGTGAGCCTCATCAACCTGACTGATATCCGCTTCCATCTGCACACCGCAAATACCCAACCAATCGCCTTTGTAGTCGCTGTAGATCGATGCAGCAATGCGACCATCTTCAGGCAAACTGGCAATATGCCGGGTCGACGAAGAGGAGAGAAAATAGAGATTTAAATCCTCGTCAGCCACGTAGAGAACGGGCGCAGTCCAGGGCCCTTGCTCATCATTGACCGATAGAGTCAAAACCGATTCTAACTGCAGAAAAGCCTTTAATGGAGCGGTATCAGCCGCCATTAACTGCCCTGCCCTTGCCAGCGTTTCAGACTGGCAGTCTCAACATCAAATAGATCCAGCACCCGAGCCACGGAGTGATTGATAATATCGTCCACGCTTTGCGGGTTGGTATAAAACGCAGGTGATGGCGGACAGATAATCGCTCCGTATTGGCTGGCCTTAAACATCAGTTCGCAGTGGCCAGTGTGTAAAGGCGATTCACGAGGCACAATGACCAGCCTGCGGCGCTCTTTGAGAATGACATCAGCAGCGCGAATGAGCAGATTATCCGCATAGGAATTAACGATTCCAGAGAGGGTTTTCATGGAACATGGAACCACGATCATGCCCGCGGTTTTAAACGAGCCACTGGCAATGGTCGCACCAATGTTTTTATTGTTATGCACCTCATCGGCCAGGGCCTCAACATCTTCCACAGCCCAATCGGTTTCTATACCTATATTCATGCGCGCCGCTTGGCTCATCACCAGATGGGTTTCGATCTCAGGCTTATCGGCGAGCATCTGCAGCATGCGAATGCCATAAATAACACCACTAGAGCCAGACATACCAATAATTATTCGCATAGAAGTTCCTTGCTAGTTTGATGAGTATTTTGCCCTGTTTGGCGGGACCTTGATAGTGATAAGTTTAGCGATAAGTTTGAGATCCTTCGGCTTCGCTCAGGATGGCAGACTGAGGGCTGTCATTTGGAAACCTCAACCTGTCACTCTGAACCCTCAACCTGTCACTCCGAACCCTCAACCTGTCACTCCGAACC
>CAJQJT010000134.1 GCA_905478725.1 uncultured Pseudomonadales bacterium | reverse complement strand
GAACTACGGTCGTATTGTGATGACGACTTCTTCTAGCGGCATGTACGGTAACTTTGGTCAGTCTAACTACGGCGCTGCGAAAATGGCGGTACTGGGCTTTATGAATACTTTGGTTCTCGAAGGCGGCAAGAACAATATCCATGTTAATGCTCTGGCACCTACTGCTGGCACGCGCATGACTGAAGATCTGATGCCTCCAGAGATGTTGGGTCTGTTAACGGCCGAGTCTGTTACTGCAGCGGCGTTGGTTCTCTGTGATGAGAGCGCTCCAACCAGAACTATTCTCTGTGCCGGTGCTGGTGGTTATGCTAAAGCGGGCATGTATGAGACCGATGGTATTTTCTTGGCTCAAGACGAGCAGAATCCTGAAGCGATTGTGGCTCAGTGGGATGAACTCAGTGACCCGTCAAATCATCAGCCTCTGGAATCCGGTGGCAAGCAAACTGAGAAGTTTTTGATGAAGGCGATGGCTGCTCTACAGGCTTAAGCCTTTTAGTTCGTAAATCTAAAAAAACAAAATTTAAAATAAAAATTAAAGGAATTTATTATGAAAGAAGCAGTAATCGTTTCAGCCGCTCGTACGCCAATTGGCCGAGCTTTCCGTGGTGCGTTTAATAATCTTGAATCACCGTCTATGAGTTCTCATGCTATTACGGCTGCGGTTGCCCGCGCCGGTATTGATCCTTCAGAGATCGATGATTGCATCATGGGTGCTGCAATGCAGCAGGGTACGCAGACTATGAACTTGGGTCGTCAAGCGGCTATGGCTTCTGGCTTGCCAGTGTCTGTGTCGGGTATGACGGTTGACCGTCAGTGTTCTTCTGGTTTGATGGCGATCTCTATTGGCGCAAACAATATTGTTGTTGATGGTTCTTCAGTCATTGTTGCCGGTGGTTGTGAGAGCATCAGCTTGATTCAAAATGAAAAGTTTAATGTTCACCGTGTTGCCGATCCACTGGCTATGAAGCATGTGCCGCTGATCAATATGCCGATGTTGGATACTGCTGAGACTGTTGCGAATCGCTACAGTATTTCTCGCGAAGCTCAGGATGAGTATTCGGTTATTTCTCAGGCGCGCACTGCAGCTGCTCAGGAAGCGGGTCTTTACGCTGATGAGATTGTTCCGGTTACTGCGACTAAGTTGGTGACTAATCGTGAGACGGGTGAAGTGACTGAAGAAGTTGTAACTCTGTCTAAAGATGAAGGCAACCGTCCTGGTACTAACCTTGAGGGTCTGTCTGGTTTAAAAGCAGTTCGTAACGGCGGAACTATCACTGGTGGCAACGCGTCACAGCTGTCTGACGGTGCTGCTGCGGTTGTATTGATGGATGGTACTTTGGCTTCTCAGCGTAATCTTGAGCCACTGGGTATTTATCGCGGTATCGCGGTTGCGGGTTGTGAGCCGGACGAGATGGGTATTGGTCCTGTTTTTGCTATTCCTAAGTTGTTGAAGCGTCACGGTTTGACGGTTGATGATATTGGTCTGTGGGAATTGAACGAAGCATTTGCGGTTCAGGTTATTTACTGCCGCGATAAGCTGGGCATTCCTATGGAGCGTTTGAATGTTAATGGCGGTTCTATCTCTATCGGTCACCCATTTGGTATGAGTGGTGCGCGTATGGTTATGCACGCGTTGATGGAAGGTAAGCGTCGCGGCGAGAAGTACGTTGTTATCACTATGTGTGTTGGTGGTGGTATGGGTGCTGCTGGTCTGTTTGAGGTCGTTTAGGTCTTCGCTTAAACCGTCTTGAAATGTTAGTTCAAACAGCCTCTTAGATGATTGTTTAAGGGGCTGTTTTGTTGTATTGCTATCGGTTATCTTAATTGAGATTGGTGGCGGTTAGCCTGTGGCTTCACTTAGAGAACCGGCTGTACAGGCAGGCCTTGTAGGCAACGCTACGGAATATATTTAAGTCTCCAAGAGATTTTAAATTGTGCTCTCAAAGCACATAACAAAAATAATAAATCTAAGGGTGAAAGCATTATGATCAAGGTTAGTCTGCGTCGTGTATCTACTCCACTTATCAGTTTGTCTCTGTTGTTTTTATTAGCCGCCTGCGATCAAACCGCCGATATTGAAGTCATCGACTCAGCTGCCAGCCAGTTCACCCTAGACAGTAATCTCCGATTAGCAGAAACCCTTGATATAGAGAACCAAGTTGATTTCGATAATGCTAAACGTGGCCTTATCGCCAGTGCCCCAGTCAACAGATTAAATAACGCCCGTGGTACCGAAATCTGGAATGCCGCCGCCTATGATTTTGTTAAAGGCGAAGCCCCAGACACCGTTAACCCAAGCCTCTGGCGTCAGGCCAAATTAAACAGTATTCGCGGACTCTTTGAAGTCGAGAAAGGCCTCTACCAACTGCGCGGTTTTGATCTCGCCAATATGAGCCTGATTAAAAGTGATAATGGTTGGATTGTTGTAGATCCCCTCACTACCCTCGAAACCAGTCGCGTTGCCATGGATTTTGCCGAACAGCACCTCGGCCCGATTAATATCACCGGCGTGATCTTTACCCACAGCCATATAGATCACTTCGGCGGCATCTTGGCACTGCTTAATGCAGAGCAAGTCACCGACAACAATATCCCCGTTATAGCCCCAATAGGTTTCGTTCATGAAGCCGTAAGCGA
>CAJQJT010000133.1 GCA_905478725.1 uncultured Pseudomonadales bacterium | reverse complement strand
GAAATACCCTAGCCACGGCCAGCGAATTCTATTTTGCGAGGCAAACCGCTTTTAAGCAGTCATTTAGTTTAGAATCTACTCTAGAATTGCTCTCATAATAAAAATAACAGCACAGCCTCTGTGCGATACCAGAGATCTAAAGCCCCATGAAAATCACCAATCTGCGCCTCTATCCCGTTGCTCCACGCTGGCTGTTTCTGGCCATAGACACTGACGCAGGCATAGTGGGTTGGGGAGAGCCCGTTATTGAAGGTCGTGCGCAAACCGTCGCCGCAGCAGTGAATGAATTAGCCCCCTACCTAATCGGCAAAGACCCGCGACAAATCAACGATCTCTGGCAGACACTCTATCGAGGCGGTTTTTATCGTGGCGGGCCAATCTTGATGTCAGCTATTGCCGGTATTGACCAGGCACTCTGGGATATCAAAGGCAAAGATCTCGGTGTACCTGTATATGACTTACTGGGTGGCACAGTTCGCGACAGCATGAAGACTTACTCTTGGGTGGGTGGCGATGACCCTCAGGACGAAAGCCGTCAGATGAAAGAGCTGCAGGCTCAGGGCTGGGACACCTTTAAACTGAATGGCTGTGGCAAACTTAAGATGATTGATAGCTATAGAGCTGTAGAACAGGTTATAGCCCGAGTCGCCACTATTAGAGAAAACTTTGGCAGCAGTATCGATTTTGGTTTGGACTTTCACGGCAGAGTATCTGTGCCCATGGCCAAGATTTTATTAAAGGAACTGGAACCCTATCATCCGCTGTTTGTTGAAGAGCCGGTATTGGCAGAACAGTCTGAGCAGTACGCAATCCTCTCCCGACAAACCAGCATAGTGCTGGCAGCCGGTGAGCGCATGTATAGCCGTTTTGATTTTAAATCTGTATTTGAGGCGGGTGGTCTGGGCATAGTTCAGCCGGATGTTTCCCATGCCGGCGGCATTACCGAGTGCCTTAAAATTGCCTCCATGGCAGAAGCCTATGATGTGGCATTAGCGCCTCACTGCCCTCTAGGACCCATTGCATTGGCCGCCTGTTTGGCGGTGGATTTTGTCTCCCACAATGCGGTGCTGCAAGAGCAGTCTATGGGTATTCATTACAATCAGGGGACAGAGTTACTGGACTATGTGGTGAACAAAGATGATTTTGCTATCACCGATGGGCATATTAAGCCGCTGCCCAAACCCGGACTGGGTGTTGAGGTAGATGAGCAAGTGGTTATCGCAGCGTCGAAAATTGCCTGCGACTGGAAGAACCCGCTGTGGCGCCATGGGGATGGCTCTATTGCCGAATGGTAAGGCTTAAAGCTACCCTATGATTCCTCTCGGCCACCCCCCTCGGCCGCACCCTTATGTAAAACTCGCTAGAGTTTATTTGTCTTCCTGTGCACTACTAGACTGGTCCATATTGATCGCGGCTAAGAGCAATAGGCCTGCGAATATACCCATATTTTTGAAGAAATTCTGAGTTTCATGTTTAGCATCAACACCCTCATACGCATTCCAAAAGTCATGTAGATTGAGGTTGATCAGTAACACCATCGCAGCCAAACCCAGGGCGCAGACCACAACCTGTTTATTCAAGAAAAGACAAATGCTCGCCCCAACTTGAGCGACGCCGGCAATAGCCAGTAATACCGGCACCATGATCATGCCATGGGTTTCCATAAGCGCCACATGCATGTCCCATTGGACAAACTTCATCACGCCCGGCAACAGAAAATAGAATGCCAGTAAGCAACGACCCGTATGTGTTAATGCTAACTTCATGCTCTGTACCTTTTATTTTATTGTTATTTTAGTTTGCGCCAGCATAGTAATTACACTGCTATAGGACTGTTTTATTAGGCCCTACCATTTCACCAAGGCTCTTAATCCAGACTCTTAATCCAGACTCTTCGTCAAATGCTGATGAAAATTAACAATCGCCTTTTCAAAATAGCCAAAGGTTAAGTGGGTATTAGCTTTAGTGGTTACTGTCTGCTGAATTAAACAGGCAGCCTCTCGATCTTCATCCTGGCCAGATTCATTGACAAACAGAGCGTCTCTTTCGGCCTCTTCAAGGGAGATAGAGTTTTCCTCAGCCAGCCTGCTGGTCATTAGGTAGGTCACCATCTGGGTGCTATTGGGGCTAAGCGGTTCCATAATTGTCAGATTCGAGTGCTTGGACAGTACCGAGACACTGGCATTGGGGAAAACATGATAGACCGAGGTGAGCATACCTTCGGCTTTACGCTCTGCTGGTGCAACATCTCTGAGCTTTTCGATGCGCCGAAAAGGAAAGGTCACCCGGGCATTGGCACCGTACGTCTCGACTAAATTGACATTATCTAAACCATAGGGGTAAAAGGTTTTTCGATGCAGCGACTTAATATGGTAACCCTCTAACAGGGTTTCGGTTATCAACTTCCAATTCATCTGGTCGGTCAGTTCGGACTGCTGAAATAGCTCCTGCTCCGGAGTGAAATAATCGAGCGCGTTTTCGAGCATCTCCGGACTGATGGTCCCCTCCTGCATTACATAGACCATGCCGCCTTTTTCACAGGCACTGACCTCCACCAAACCATGCTCTTCAGGATCTAGGTCGGGAAACCCCTCCTGACCTGGAATAGCTTTAAGCTTGCCATCAAGGTTATAAATCCATGCATGGTAGGGGCAGACAAAGGCACGGGAACAACCGCTGCCGCTGGCTACCTGCATACCGCGATGACGACAGGCATTGATAAAGGCGCGCACCTGGCCATCTTTGCCGCGAACCACTACCAGAGGAGTACCAGCGGATTGGCGGGCGATATAACTGCCTTTATCCGGTATTGCTGCCGAGGGGCAGAAAGGTACTGGCCGACTGCGCAGCATTACCATCTCAGCATCAAATCGTTCTTGGCAATGATAGTGTTCTACAGGTTCCCGCCACAGCGTATCGCCAAGATCAGTTGTGCCATTATCTATATGGGTGAAAATTCGCTCAATGGCCTGTTGGTCGTTTAATAGTGAGGTACTTGAGATGCGGTCATTAGAGCGCTTGGACGAGGGTATTGAAGAGGGTATTGAAGAGGACATTGCGTAACCTGCTCTTATTTTTTACTTTAAAGTAAAAGATCTTCCGTCTCTTTTCAACCTCTTTGGTTAATCTAAGGATCTATATCCTAAGTTTATAAATCTATGACAATGATTTTTTAAATACTGCCTGGGTCAGGCTGTTTATTGGTTAGCGCTTTAAGACGACTGGCTCAGCAGCCCATCAATCATTATTTTCAAATTAGCCTCCAGGTCCTCAGTCATGGCAAAAATTGCTTGGCTCGGCCTCAGTTCTAGCGGTTTTTTTTTCGATGTATCTTGTTGGGCGAAGTTAAGTCTAAGAGAGGCAATGCCGTGAATGGCGGACCAAATTAAACCGCCCAACACCAGCTCATCAAAATGCAATTGCTTTGCCTCCACCACCTCAACCAGCAGTTTATCTAAGACTTCATAGGCGCCGGATGCTGCAGCACCCAACCCCTCAAATTCGGAGAAATCACCCAAAATTGCGCCAAACATTAACTGGTAGGCAACGGGGTTATTCTGGGCGAATTCTATATAGGTCATGGCAGCGGCCAACAACCGCTGGTCCACAGACTCTGAGGACTGAGCAACCGCAGTTACCCTCTCGCCTAACTGCTCAAATCCTTCGGTCGCTAAGGCGGCAAACAACGCATGCTTATTGATGAAATGGCGAAACGGTGCAGTGGGAGAAACATTCGCCTCACGGGCAAGTGCGCGCAGACTGAATTTTTCAGTCCCATCAATGGCTATGCGCGCTAAGGCCAAGCCCATCAAGAGTTCGCGTAGCTCGCCATGATGGTAGGTGCCCTTGCTAGGTTCACTTGCCTTATCAGCAGAAATGGATGAAGTCATGGTTTTGTCAATTTCGTTTGCCAGCATTAGATCAGTGAATCATCTACCAAATTTAAAACAATGACCAATTTTTTCATTGCTTCGCAATATGTAATTTGGCACTATTGTACATGTAAGCAGTGATTACATGTACTTAAAGTGCATTCAGTTATCTTTAAAGCCAATCAGTAAAGGACTCGACAACCACATGAGCCATAACCGCCTGTCCATAGGAAGCACACCCCGCGCATTAGCGGCCACGCTCTGTGCGTGGCTATTGTTTACATCAGCAAACGCCACTGCCGATTTAACCGTTTCCTATATCAACGTCGAGCGCCAAGCGAGCTTTGCCAGCGAGCGTCTCTATGCTGGCAAAACCTTAGCCTCACGCAGTTCTGAACTGGGTTTTAAACGCGGTGGGGAAATTGCTCAAGTACTGGTGGACATCGGAGATGTAGTACAAAAAGACCAGGTACTAGCGCGCCTAGACAGTCGCACACTGGCGTCTAACCTTAATCAAGCCGAAGCCAACACAGCCCTTGCCCAAGCCAACCTCAGCGCTGCCAAAGCCGAAGCTCAGTTGGCTGCAAAGACTGAACAACGTTTTCGCACCCTGCTTGAACAGGGCAATATTTCCAAGCAAATTTATGACGAAGCACAGCTCAGTGTCCAAACCAAGCAAGCACAAGAGCAGGTTGCTCAAGCCAATGTAAAGCGCGCGTTAGCGGCGACCAGCGCGGACAAAATCGCACTGGCTGAAGCGGCCATAAAGGCACCCTTCGACGGCATAATACAGTCACGTTATATGGATGAAGGCACGCAAATACTCGGTGGCACACCAGCACTTAAACTGATCGAACTGGGGCCCATCAAAGCCCATATTGGCGTGCCTAGCAGGAGTCTAGCCAGCCTAACCATTGGTGACATGTACAACCTCAGCTGGGATGGCAAAGTACAGCCCGCTCGTCTAGTGGCTATTTCTCCAGAAGTAGACCCAAGTACCCGGACCCTTAATGCAGTGTTCAAAATAAGCGATGGCATTATTCCTATTGGCGCAGTGGTTGAATTATTACTAGAACAACGGGTACAGGCACCCGGCTTCTGGCTGCCGATTAGTGCACTCACTGCCAGCGACCGCGGTTTGTGGGCGGTGTATCTGGTCAATGCCGAAAACATAATCGAACGTCGATTGGTCGAGGTGATTCATAACGAAGCCTCAAGAGCCTATGTCCGCGGCCTGCTCTCAGACAGGGACCGCGTGGTTAACAGCGGAGTGCAACGCATAGTGCCGGGACAAGCTGTGTTACCTCTGAGAGCCGAAGAGAACATCGCCGAAAGAACGAACAAGAGTCTCAACGAGCGCGTAAAGAAGGGTCTCAACGAGCGCGTAAAGAAGGGTCTCAACGATCCTGTAACAGAGAGCCTCAACCACCCCGTAACCGAGAGTCTCAACCATCCCGTAAAGAAGAGTCTCAACCATCCCGTAAAGAAGAGCCTCAACCACCCCGTAACCGAGAGCGCAAACGAGCAAGCAAATGCAGGCAGATAGCTTTTATTCCAATCCACGTTTAACAGCATTGTTTATGCTGTTTATTATTGTTTTGGGCGGCGTTTCTTTCCTAGGTCTAGCGCGCCAAGAAGACCCCACCATGGCCGAGCGCTATGCTCAGGTGAACACTTTTTTGCCCGGAGCATCTGCTGCCAGAATGGAGTCGTTGGTTAGCGAACCCCTAGAGACAAGCCTGAGAGAAATCCCAGAAATCAAAGAAATCGAGTCTACCTCCAAGTCGGGTATATCGGTCATCTCCATTGAACTCCTCGAGCGGGTCAGCCCAGAAGATACACAAAATGTTTGGTCTGAGGTACGTGACCAATTGGGCGCAATGCAAGCCACATTGCCCAGAGGCACTGTGGCGCCTGACCTGAGAATTGTACAGCCGGTTGCCTCGACAATCATTATTGCCCTGAGTTGGCGACATAGCTCAGACATTGAAATGAGCATCCTCTCGAGATTGGCAGAATCCTTAAGATTACAGCTAGCCAATATGTCCGGCACCGAAAAAGCCGAGTCTTGGGGCGAAGCTGAAGAAGAGATTGTCGTTTCCCTCGACCCCAATCGCATGGTGGCCAGTGGCGTATCTGCCGCCTTTATTGCCCAGCGCATCGGCGCGGCAGATACCAAAATTGCCTCCGGCAGACTACGCGCGGGTGGCAATGATATTCTGGTAGGCGTAGAGGCTGAGCTGGATTCCGTTGAGCGCATAGCCAGCATACCCTTAGTGATGGGTCAAAACGGCAGCACCCTGCGAGTTTCAGATCTAGCCACTGTGCGTAAAACGCAATTAGACCCGCCTCGTTCATTGGCTTTTCATGGCACCGAGCAGGTGATTTTTGTCAACGCAAAAATGCAGGGCGGTTTACAAATTGAGAATTGGACCCGCAACGCCAATGCCCTTGTCGAAAAATTCCAAGCTAACTTACCCCATTCAATTGGCTTAGAAACGGTCTATTCGCAGAATATCTATACCGACCAACGCATGAACTCTCTAGCCAACAACCTGATCTTCGCATTGATCATTGTACTGCTGGTGCTAATTTGGCTGATGGGCATTCGCTCTGCGCTAACCGTGGGTATCGCCCTACCCCTTTCCGCCAGTATGGTGCTGGTGGGTATGCAGGTATTAGATATTCCGTTACATCAAATGTCGGTCACCGGCTTGATTATTTCCTTAGGCCTGCTTATCGATAATGCCATTGTGGTG
>CAJQJT010000132.1 GCA_905478725.1 uncultured Pseudomonadales bacterium | reverse complement strand
CATCCAAGTTGTGCTCTGCTCAAGACCCGCCATACCGGCAGTAGCTGCAACAGACAACATGGTTGCGCCAGTGTAACCGTCTACTGCAGTCCATACCGCGTCACCAGACATATAGGCTGGGTAAGCAAAATAGAGGAACGCGCGACCGGTTAGGGCTGGGTTGAGGAAGTTCTTACCGGTGCCGCCGAATACTTCTTTACCGATGACAATACCGAAGCTGATACCGACAGCGACCATCCACAATGGGAGATCAGGAGGACAGCAAAGGGCAAACAGCACAGAGGTAACAAAGAAGCCTTCGTTCACTTCATGGCCGCGAACACTGGCAAACAATACTTCCCAGAAACCGCCGACTATAAAGGTAACCATGTAGATAGGTAAGAAGTAAGCCGCACCGTGGATTAGGTTGTCCCACATACTCGTTGGATCATAGCCGGCCAACATGGCAATAAAGATGCCCCGTCCGCCCTCTTGAGCCAACATGCCCATTTCCAACATGATGGTGTTAGCTTGAAAGCCCACATTCCACATGCCGAAAAACATGGTTGGGAACGTCGCCATCCAAACTGTGATCATGACCCGCTTGAGGTCGATGGAGTCACGTACATGGGAACTGTTCTTAGTCACGTCCGATGGCTTAAATAAAGCCGTATCAACCGCTTCGTACAGTGCATACCAGCTTTCCCACTTGCCGCCCTTGTGGAAATGCGGTTCTACCTTATCAAGAAGATTACGTATCATAGTCTTAACCCTCCTTCTCTATTCTGGTCAAATTATCGCGCAGGATTGGACCGTATTCGTGTTTGCCGACACAGACATAGCTGTATAGACCCACATCGTCTTCGTCTAATTCTAGGCAACCGAGTTTCTGTGCCATTTCCGTGTCACCAACAATCAGTGAGCGAAGTAGCTGAACCGGCAAGATATCCAGAGCAGTAACATCTTCGTAACCCCCTACAGGAACCATGGCGCGTTCGCTGCCGTTGGTGCTGGAGGTCATGTTGAAGAGTTTCTTGCTCAGGGAGGAAACAAAGATCGGCAGTGCTGAGTGCTTATCGAAGCCCGCTCTCAGGTAGTGCAGGAAGTCGCGCTCGCGGCCTTCGCGGATAACCGAGACCTGTGAGTGGTAACGCCCTAAAAAGGCAAACTCGCCAGAGGCTTTGCGCCCGGAGAGAACTGAACCGGAAATAACACGATTTTCGTCATTCTTTAACTCGCCGATAACCAGCTGGTTAAGATTGGCACCTAACTGGCTTTTCAGTAGTCGCGGCTGATTGACCTGAGGGCCAGCCAGAGCAACTACTCGACTGCTATCAATCGCGCCGCTAGTAAACAGAGCACCTATGGCGATCACATCTTGATAGCCAATGGTCCAAACGGTTTTGTCAGCGCTGACAGGGTCGATAAAGTGAACATGAGTTCCAGCCAAACCTGCAGGGTGAGGACCGGCAAAGCTGTGAGCCTGAACGCCATTGACCTGATCACCAGCAACCGTTGCATCCGCTGCACTGCAAAGGTGCACTGGGCCGTCAGTCAAACGTGTCAGAACGGTTAGACCGTTGACAAAGTCTTCACTGCGCAGAGCAATAATCGGTGCTGGGTCAGCCGCCAGTGGATTGGTATCCATGGCAGTAACAAAAATAGATGAGGGGCTAGATTCTGGAGCAGGAACGCGGGCAAAAGGACGCGTACGCAACGACACCCATTGACCAGAGTTAACCAGGTTCTCAACCACAAGGCTGCGATCCAATGAAGCCAGCTGCTCAGCACTGTACTGGGCAAAGCTTTCAGCTTCGTTTCCGTCAACATCGATAACCAGAGATTGAAATACACGGCGTTCGCCGCGATTAATCGCTACCACAACACCGGCTGCAGGAGCGGTGTACTTTACACCGACAGTTTTTTTATCGGTAAACAGCAATTGACCCAGCTTGACGCGATCACCTTCGCGCACGGCCATGGTGGGCTTCATGCCCGGGTAGTCAAAACCGACTACCGCAACCTGACCTATTACTGGGCCATCGTGAATAACCTGCTCTGGCTTACCAGCTATGGGCAGGTCTAATCCGCGACGGATTTTTATCATAGGAAATACCTAATACTCAAAAATTAATATTTGGGCTATATAACTGAATCCACTCTAAAACAGGACTAATGGCTATTTTGAGAGAGTTTTCAGCGTAGTTTCGGCCTGCAGATGAGGAGCATTGCTTGCCGATTCAAGATCGGCGGGATTATAAAGGTCTGGGCGCTGTGATTCCAGTCCGATTCAGGCCAATAAAACCTAAAGTCGACTATATAGGTTCAATTTGTTTTAACCGGGGAAGGTTTTGCTTACATCGGCTTTAGAACAGCACTTGGGATGCTACTCACAATGCCCTGCCCCTAAAACAAAAAGACCCGGCGCAGAGGCTGCGCCGGGTCTCGTATAACGTTGCTCTAGTAGCTTATAAAGAACAGCGTAATCTAAACTGCAGGTAGCACTCTGGGGTACGAGGGCCAGCTCACTCCAGCGAACTTTTCTAAGCAGCGAACCACCTGACAGCTATAACCAAATTCATTGTCATACCAACAATAGAGTACACAGCTATTGCCTTCGACAATGGTTGCCTGAGAATCGTAGACACAGGCCTGACGCGAACCAACAAAATCTGTGGATACCGCCTCAGTGGAAATAGTGTAGCCAATCTGCTGCTGTAGTTCAGAGTGTAGTGCCTTCTGGCGCATAAACTCATTCAGCTCTTCAACCGTAGTATCGCGACCCAGCTGCAGATTGAGGATAGCCATGGAGACATTGGGGGTAGGTACCCGAATCGCATTGCCAGTCAATTTGCCTTTTAGCTCAGGAATCACTTTCGCTACGGCCTTAGCAGCACCAGTAGAGGTCAGCACCATGTTTAGCGCCGCACTGCGTCCGCGACGATCACCTTTGTGATAGTTGTCGATCAAGTTCTGGTCGTTGGTGTAAGCGTGCACAGTTTCCACATGGCCACTATTAATACCAAACTCATCCAGCAGGCACTTGAGTACTGGGACAATGGCATTGGTGGTACAGGAAGCCGCTGAGATAATTTTGCGCTCCGGCGTAATTTCACCGTCGTTAACACCGAAGACAATATTCGGGATATCGTCGCCAGCGGGAGCTGTCAGCAAAACCTTTGACGCGCCGGGACGCAGATGACCGCCGAGACCAGCATTGTCTTTCCAGACACCGGTGTTATCGACAATCAATGCATTGTTAATACCATACTCGGTGTAATCAATCTCTTCAGGAGAGTTGGCGTAGATCACCTTAACTGGGTTGCCGTTGATCACCAGCGTGTTCTCGTCTTCGAGCACGCGAATAGTGCCTTTAAAGGAACCGTGGACCGAATCGCGACGCAGCAATGCCGCACGTTTTTCCAGGTCGTTATCAACCTTGCCTTTGCGAATAACAATGGCTCGCAGGCGCATCACATCACCCCCACCAGCCTTATCAATCAGAATTCTTGCCACCAATCGTCCGATGCGACCAAAACCATAGAGCACCACATCCTGAGGCTGGGGCAGCGGTTTGACGTCGGAGCCGATAATATCTTTCAGCTCATCAGCGACAAACTCATCGACACTGCGGCCATTGCCAACACTCTGAAATTTAACCACCATCTTGCCCAGATCTATATGCGCAGGGCCAAGGTGCAAACGGGCGATGGCTTCGATCATCGGTGAGGAATCAAATTCCGACAACTCATTCTGCTCCACCTGACGCACACGGCGATGGAACTTCATCAAGTCGGTAACCGACTTATTGACCATGCTGTTGCCATACATATAGGTAGATACATTGCGCTCACGATAGAGCTTGCCAATTATCGGTATCATGCCTTCGGCAAGGGCTTCACGTTGCTTCCAATCTTTGAAAAAATCGTCTGGGAGGGGTCTCTTCTGATCAATCACTGGCGGGTCCTTTTCAAGCAGTTTTTGGGGGTAATTGCATTATCGTGAACATTGGTCACACAGGCAACTAAGAAAAGACTTCGTATGGCCTATACAGACTATTGCCTCTATCTATCACTAGTCGACCACGAGTAAAATAGCGCCGTTGTGAACCAAGGGTAACGACAGTGCAGTATTAGCATAACTTTAGTACAACTTTTGAATAAAAATGTAGGTGTTATGACAGTTTCAGCTTCGCAGACAACTTTAGACTTAGAGCCTGCCCTAGAATCAAAGTCGATTCTTAGCCTCGGCGCACGCGCCAAACCCGGTGATAAAAATCACTGGGGAGAACTGCAAGCCGCCGGTCGTGCCCTGGCCATTGCCGAAGCCGCGCTGCAATTCGATGGCCTCAGTATTCTGATCACCGAAACCGCCCGCGAGGCCTCAGCCCAGAGTCGAGCGCTGGCGTTCTTTAGCGCCGAACAGGATTTTCCGATCCTCAACTTCCCCGACTGGGAAACCCTGCCCTACGATATTTTCTCGCCTCATCAGGATATTGTCTCCGCCCGCTTGCAAACATTGTCCAACCTGCCCAATGCCCAGCACGCACTATTAATAGTGCCGCTGCCGACACTGATGCACAGACTGGCACCCATTGACTTTATTGCCTCGCGAACCTTTTCCTATCAAGTTGGCGAACTGCTGGATCGCGATGAGCTTCAGCAGCAGTTGTCTCGCGCTGGGTACAATCGCGTCGAGACCGTTTATGAACACGGTGAATATGCCTTTCGCGGTTCACTCATCGACATCTACCCCATGGGGGCCAAACAGCCGTTCCGTATTGACCTGCTGGACGATGAAATCGAAAGCCTGCGACTGTTTGATTCAGAGTCACAGCGCACGTCGGAAAACGTTACCCAGATTGAATTGCTACCGGCTCGGGAGTTTCCTCTCGACAAACAGGCCTGCAATCAATTCCTCAATAACTGGCACACGCATTTTGACCAAAGCCCGGATAAATGTCCGGTCTACCGAGATATTAAAGAGGGTATTGCGCCACAGGGCATAGAGTACTACCTAAGTCTGTTTTTTGATGAAACAGCGACGCTATTTGATTACCTGCCAGAAAAAGTACAGCTGTTTAGCCATGTGGGCATCGAAGACGCCTCCCTGGCCTTTTGGCAGGATACCAACGCCCGCTATGCGGAGTACGGAGTTGACCCCACCCGCCCTATCCTCTCGCCTAGAGAATTGTTTCTCGGTGTCGAGGAAGTCTTCGAGAAAATTAAAAAGCTGCCGCGCACCGAGATCGATCGCCAGCCTGCCAAAGT
Organism: uncultured Pseudomonadales bacterium; assembly: GCA_905478725.1. GTDB lineage: Bacteria > Pseudomonadota > Gammaproteobacteria > Pseudomonadales > Porticoccaceae > HTCC2207. The sequence goes on along the minus strand of CAJQJT010000132.1, from coordinate 2,576 downwards.
CGGTGCCGGCAGCATCAACTTTAATCTCCGCGCCGTACCCGACGTGGCGGTTAACTCAAAGCTCAGTAATCCCCTATCAACGCTTCAGGAATTTCTTGAAGGCTTTGATGGTCGTGTGCTGTTCTGTGCCGAATCTGCAGGACGTCGAGAAGTACTCGCCGGCTTCCTGAAGAAAATTGATGTAGTGGCCACGGAAGTGGATAACTGGCAGGGCTTTATTAATAGCAGCCAACGCTTTTCGGTTACCACCTACCCCATAGATCAAGGTCTCTATAGTCCAGACCAGGGCATCTGTCTGATCACTGAAGGCGAGCTGTTTGGCCAGCAAGTGATGCAGCGTCGTCGTCGCTCCAAGGCTTCAGAGTCACCGGATCATATCTTTAAGAGTCTTGCCGAACTGCAGCATGGCGCGCCAGTGGTGCATATGGACCATGGTGTCGGTCGCTTCCAGGGACTGGTCACTCTCGAAGTGGATAAGTCAGTGCAGGAATTTTTGATGCTGGTCTATGCCAATGACGCCAAACTCTATGTGCCGGTTTCATCCTTGCACCTGATCAGTCGCTTTGGTGGCGGCGATCAATCTATGGCGCCCTTACATAAACTGGGCACCGACAAATGGTCGAAGGCAAAAGAGAAAGCCGCCAAACAGGTGCGCGATACTGCCGTGGAACTATTGGATATTTACGCTCGCCGGGCAGCTCGCAAAGGCTTTGCCTGCGACAACAATGAAGAAGACTACCGCAAGTTTAGCGGCGAGTTCCCCTTCGAAGAAACCGCCGATCAGGCCGAGGCCATCGATGCCGTGCGTCGAGATCTGCTCAGCCCGCAGCCTATGGATCGACTGGTCTGTGGCGATGTCGGATTCGGCAAAACCGAAGTGGCCATGCGCGCCGCCTTTACCGCCGTCTCCAGCAGCAAACAGGTAGTGATATTAGTACCCACCACATTGCTCGCTCACCAGCATCTGCAAAACTTCCGCGATCGCTTTGCCAACTGGCCTATCACCGTCGAAGAGCTGTCACGCTTTCGCACCGCTCAGGAGCAGGAGCAGGTGATTGCAGACACCGAGAGCGGCAAAGTGGACATTCTCATCAGTACCCACAAATTGCTCCACGCCAAGATCGACTTTGAACGTCTCGGCCTGCTGATTATCGACGAAGAGCACCGCTTTGGTGTGCGGCAGAAAGACAAGATTAAATCCATGCGCAGCTCGGTGGATATTCTCACCATGACCGCGACACCGATTCCCCGCACACTCAATCTGTCTATGCACGCGGTGCGCGACCTATCGATCATCGCCACCCCACCAGCGCGACGACTATCGGTGAAGACCTTTATCCGTCAGCGAGAAGATCGCATCACCAGAGAAGCCATACTCCGCGAAATTCTCCGCGGCGGTCAGGTTTACTTTCTGCACAACGATGTGAAAAATATTCAGCGCACCGCCGATGAGCTGGCTCTGTTAGTACCCGAGGCAAGAATCAATATAGCCCACGGCCAGATGCGCGAACGTCAGCTAGAACAGGTGATGTCAGACTTTTATCACCAGCGCTTCAATGTTCTGGTCTGTACCACCATTATTGAAACCGGTATCGACATCCCCAGCGCCAACACCATCCTTATTGAGCGAGCGGATAAGTTCGGCCTAGCGCAGTTGCACCAGCTGCGCGGTCGTGTGGGTCGTTCCCACCACCAGGCCTATGCCTACCTCTTAACACCACCACCCAAGGCCATGACCCCTGACGCACAGAAACGTCTGGAAGCCATCTCCGCGGCAGATCATCTTGGCTCGGGCTTTACCCTGGCGACCAACGATTTGGAAATTCGCGGCGCTGGTGAACTGCTCGGCGAAGAACAGAGCGGGCATATTCAAGCGATTGGCTTTACCCTCTATTTGGAAATGCTCGAGCGTGCGGTCAATGCGATTAAGAACGGCAAGCAGGCTGATCTGGGGTCCGCCTTGGATCAGGGTATCGAAGTCAACCTGCACCTTCCAGCGCTGATTCCCGACGACTATCTGCCTGACGTCAATATGCGCCTGACCCTGTATAAGCGCCTTGCCAATTGCCAGACCGAACGCGATCTCTATGAATTGCAGGTGGAAATGATCGACCGCTTTGGACTCTTACCGGAACCGGCCAAAACCCTATTTGAACTGGCCAAGTTGCGACAGATGGGCGAGCGCCTTGGACTGATCAAAATTGAAGCAGGACCCAATGGTGGGCGTCTCAAATTCAGCGCCAGCACACCAGTGGAACCCATGACCATTATTGAAATGGTACAGAAGCGCCCAGGCACTTTCCGCTTGCAAAATAACGATCAATTGAGTTTCACTACAGAGATGGAAACGGCGGAAGAGCGGGTCGATAAGCTAACCTATATTCTCGATCAGCTCATGCCTGTGGAGAACGCGAGCTAAACTAGAACACCAATTGAGTGATTGCGATCAAATCAGGATTATCTTGTAAAGCATGCACAAGGGAATGGTACAGATGACAACCGACAAGCAACAGCGGACTGGGTACTGGAAGGCACACTGGAAGGCACACTGGAAGGCACACTGGAAGGCTTACTGG